>NZ_JAHCZD010000020.1:0-34747 GCF_018501175.1 Campylobacter sp. 2018MI10
AAGTTCTAATTAACTTAGCTTTATTCTAAATACAAAGCTATTTCATCTGATATTAAATAGTTTTTATTAAATACTTTATTATCTTTTATAAAAACCAAATCTTTTAAATCATCTAATTTCTTTTTATTTTTTGTTTGATATTGTTTTGGTTAATTAGAACTTGAATAGTTCTAATTTTTATCTATCTATTATATTTTTAGGTAGAGTGATGATATTTTTCATAAGTATAAAAGGACTTGTTAATATATCTTTAGCTAGGCTAGTTTTATATTCAAGATTTTCTAAACTACCGCTAATTTTTAATTGAGTAGCTATTTTATTATCCTTACCGCCGATAAATATTTCTTTTACGATAGGAATATTGCTTATGATTTTATTTGTATTTTTTAGAGTAAAAATATTAAGAGTAATATCTGCTGTTTTTGATTTTGTATTAATAATGCCTTGACCGCTACAATCTATGTTGTAACCTAAAATATTAACCTTATCAATATTTATAATGTCATTTTTATTTCTAAATTCAATTGAGCCAAATTTTATCCCTAAACCTTTTTTTGTAAAACCCGGTTTATTAAAAGTTACTAAAGCCGGTATGCTTTCTATAAATGCGATTAGATTTATGTAGTTTTTAGTATTTGATAAATAGGCATTTCTTATATTAATTAAGCCTTCATAATCACTTAAAGTATTGCCTTTTGCATCTAAATCAATTTCTCCACTTATAAAAACTTCTTTATTTACGATTTCATTTAGTGCTTGATGGCTTAGTTCTCTTAGGTAGGCTTTAAAATTGTTTTTTCCTATTTGGGCTATCAAATCTCCACCTTTAATAAAACTTGCACTGATTGAAGTTTCATAAGGATTTTTATTCAGTTTTAAATTCTTGAAATTAAATAAAAAATCTTTATAAATAATCTTAGAATTTAATAAATTAAGAGCTATATTATTATTGCTATCATTATTTTCATCATTATTTAATTTATTTGCGTCTATTATTAGATTATTTATATTAATAGTTGTTTTATTGTTTTGAGAATTTAAATTAATAAGATTGCTTTTGGTATTTATTGTGGTTATGTTGTTTTGAATACTTATATAAAAGTCATCTTGAGTATATTTATAATTATTATCTAAATTATTTGGATTATTTTTATATAAATTAAAATCAAATTTAGCATTAAATATATTTACAAAAAATGCCCCATCTTTACTACTTAATTCAATATCTCCATCATTAAAATTTAATTTTTTAAGTTGCTTTGAATAACTAATAATACTTGAAATATCGCTTTTTATAAGTAAATTTTTATCAAAATATATTGTGGTATTTAATGCCGGAAAATCTAAAGTTTTATTATTTAGATTTAAATTCATTTTTGCTTTATCGCTATAATAAAAATAATCTTTATAATCAATTCCTAAAGTCTTTATATTTACACTTGCTAATTTGGTTTTAGTATCTAAATTTATATCCGCATTGCTTATTTTTAATTCTTTTGTATCTGCATTACCTTGAATTGCTACTAAATTATCATTTACACTTATATTTAAATTAGCGTTAAAGTTAAAATTACTAAAAGAATAATTTCCATTGGTTTTAACATCTACTTTTACATTGTGAGTATGGTCGTTATTTAGTTTTATATTAACTAAGGTGCTTGTTTTACCACTATTTTGCTTTAACCCTAAAACAACATTATAAGCATTTAGTATTTTTTCTATTTCACTATTGTAAAGTGTATTATTTGAGATGATATTTATATCAATATTTGGCTTTAATAAATTATCTATTGTTAAATTAAATTCATCAATAGTTGTGATATTGTCTTGAGAATTTACATTATTTGCTAATAGCTTT
This sequence comes from Campylobacter sp. 2018MI10, assembly GCF_018501175.1. Classification (NCBI taxonomy): domain Bacteria; kingdom Pseudomonadati; phylum Campylobacterota; class Epsilonproteobacteria; order Campylobacterales; family Campylobacteraceae; genus Campylobacter; species Campylobacter sp. 2018MI10. Next base: position 1,859 of record NZ_JAHCZD010000020.1, read on the forward strand.
AAACTATAATCTTTTAAGCTTAATTTAACTTCTTTTGCATAAGCATTTGGTGCTTTATCATTATAATTTGCAATTACATTTGTAAAAACACCTTCTCCTAAGGTATTTTCTAGTTGATTATTTTTTATTTTTACAATAAAGCTACCTTTAAAATTATCAAATTTTACTCTAGTTATTAGCCATTCTTTTAGTATTGGTTTTAAATAATTTTCAATATGTTTAAATGCTTCTTGCTGATTTTTAATCTCTAAATTATCAACGCCTAATAAAAAATCATTTTTTGTATTTATTATATTTATTTTTGCGTTTAAATCATTGTTTATAGAGTGTAAATATCCTTTAATTTCAACATCTTTAGCTATCTTTATATCTCCATAAAAATATAAGTTTTTATATTTTAGATTTGTTATGTTTGCTAAAAGCTCATTTGAGTATAGATTTATTTTTATATTTGCTTCAATATCATCTGATTGGATATTTAATTGGTTTTCATCATAATATATTTTTACTAAAGCATCATTTATTTGAATATTTTTTATATTAATACTTTGAAAAAACAAAAATACTTGTTTGTATTCTTTAAGGCTTAATATTTTTTTTCTAATTTGATTTATATCTAGCACTTCGTTGCTATTTGCTTTTTTTATATAAACTTTATTTATATTTAAGATTAGTTTTTTATCAAGTTTCAAATAAAGCTCAGAGATTTCAATATTAATTAATTTAAAATCCTTAATTGAAATTCCATTGGCTAATACAAATACAAAGGCGATTATTAAGAATATGAATATAAAAAGAATTTTAATTATTTTATTTATGTGTTTTGATGTTTTAAGCATTTTTGTCCTAGCGATTTTGTTTTACTTATTGCAGCCTGTTAAGTCAAATTCTGTTGTATTTATACCACAAGGCTCTAATGCTAAAATTATAACAAGTTTAAATAACACTAAATTGCAATTTAGCAAAATAGACCAATATTTGTTATTATTTTTTGGACACCCGCAAAGTGGTTGGATAGCAGTATCTAAACCTATTTTAACAAGATATGAATTTTTAAAAGAGCTAACTACAAATAAAGCAGCGTTAGTTAATCTTACTTTAATTCCAGGTGAAACAAGTGAATATTTTTTAAGAGAAATTGCAGCAAAAAAACTTAATTTAAATCCTGATAAATTATTAGATGAATTATATTCTCAATCAAATAGAAAAGAAGGTATGCTAACTCCTGATACTTATTCAATTCCATTAGGAATTAGTGAAAGATTGTTTATAAAATATTTATTAGAATTTACAAAAAAAAGAAACGAAACAATTAGTAAAAAAGTGTTTGGAGATTATACTGAATATAAATTTTATAGATTTATTATAGTGGCTAGTATTATCCAAAAAGAAGCTGCTAATGAAAGCGAAATGCCTATTGTAGCGAGTGTTATTTATAATAGATTAAATAAAGGTATGAAATTACAAATGGATGGAATGCTAAATTATGGTATGAATTCTCACATAAAAGTAACTCCACAAATGATTAGAGAAGATAATTCAGAATTTAATTCTTATAAAAATTCTGGTTTACCAAGTGTTTCAATTTGTAACGTTTCTACACAAGCAATTTTGGCAGCAATTTCTCCAGCTAAGACAAATTATTTATATTTTATGAGAGATAAAAGGACTGGTACACATAGGTTTAATACAACTTTAGCAGCTCACGAAAAAGAAATAGAAAGGCAAAGATAAGGGTAATTTAATTTTTTTTGATTTACTCTTTTTTAACTTAGCAGTTATACATTCATCTAAAATTTAATTAAAGGAGTTACGATGAGTATTGTATATACTTTCACAGATGAATCGCCAGCGTTGGCAACTTTAAGTTTTTTACCAATTGCAAAGGCTTTTTTAAAGCATGCAAATATTGAAATCACTACAGCTGATATTTCATTGGCAGCAAGAATAGTTTCTAGTTTTCCAGAGTGTTTAAAAGATGAGCAAAAGTGTGAAGATGCACTTGCAAAACTTGGTGAATTAGTAAAACTTGATGGAGCAAATGTAATTAAAACTCCAAATATTTCTGCTTCTATTCCGCAACTTAAAGCTTGCATAAAAGAATTACAATCAAAAGGATATAATGTTCCAAATTATCCAGATGAACCACAAAATGATAGCGAAAAAGCAATCAAAGAAAAATATGCAAAAGTTTTAGGTTCTGCTGTAAATCCTGTTTTAAGACAAGGAAACTCAGATAGAAGAAGCACAAAAGCTGTAAAAGAATACGCAAAAGCAAATCCATATAGAACAAAAACCTTTAGTAAAGATAGTAAAAGTTGTGTAACTTGTATGAGTAGCGATGACTTTTTCTCTAATGAAAAGGCAACTTTAATCAAAGAAAACGGCACTGCTAAATTATATAAAGTTGTAAATGGGGCTAAAACTGAGCTAAAATCTTTTGATGTTGTAAAAGATGAAGTAATGGACGCGACTTTTATGAATGTTGCAAAACTAGATGAGTTTTATGAAAAACAAATCAATCACTGCAAACAAGAAAATATTTTATTCTCGCTTCATTTAAAAGCAACTATGATGAAAGTAAGTGACCCTGTATTATTTGCTCACGCTTTAAAAGTTTATTTTAAAGATTTATTTGCTGAATTTGGCGATGAGTTTGCAAATCTAGGCATTAATCCAAACAATGGTTTAAGTGAGCTTTTAAGTAAGGTTGAAAACTCAAGCAAAAAAGATTTAATCTTAAAAAGATATGAAGAAATATTAAATACAAGAGCACCAATTTCTATGGTTAATTCTGATAAAGGTATTACTAATCTTCATGTTCCAAGTGATGTAATTGTAGATGCTTCAATGCCTGCAATGCTTAAAAATGGTGCTAAATTGTGGGATAAAAATGGTGCAGAAATGGATACAAATGCTGTTATTCCTGATCAAACATATGCAACAATTTATCAAGCAGTTTTAGATGATATGAGAGCTAATGGAAGTATTAATCCAAGTGTGGTTGGTTCGGTTAGCAATGTTGGTTTAATGGCTAAAAAAGCTCAAGAATATGGCTCTCATGATAAAACTTTCATAGCTGATTGCGACGCTACTTATCAAATAGAGTTAAATGGCGAAGTTTTATTATCACATGAAGTTAAAAAGGGTGATATTTATAGAATTAATTTAGCAAAACCTGATGCGATAGCAAACTGGATAAAACTTGCAAAACAAAGATGTGAATTAAGTGGCGAGCAAGGAATTTTTTGGCTTGATAGTAAAAGAGCAAGTGATAGAATAATCATTGATTTAGTTAAAAAAGAATTAGGAGAAACTTTCTTAATCTTAAGCCCTTATGAAGCTTGCAAAAAAAGTTTAGAAATTATTAGAAGTGGTAAAAATTGTATATCAATTACAGGTAATGTTTTAAGAGATTATTTAACAGACCTTTTCCCAATACTTGAATTAGGAACAAGTGCGAAAATGCTTTCAATAGTTCCAATGCTAAATGGCGGAGCTATGTTTGAAACAGGTGCGGGTGGTTCTGCTCCAAAACAAGTTGAGCAAGTTGTATTAGAAAATCACTTAAGATGGGATAGCTTAGGCGAGTTTTTAGCTCTTCAAAGCTCACTTGAATTTGAAGGAAACAAAGGCAATGCAAAAGCAAAAGTTATGGCAGAAGCTTTTGATGAAGCAATATCTCATTATTTAAATGAAAATAAAGCTCCAAGTAGAAATGCGAAAGAAAACGATAATAGAACAAGTCATGTGTATTTTGCAATATATTTAGCGAATGCACTTGCTAAGCAAAATAATGATGAAAGTATGAATAAGTTTTTTAAAGTTATTGCTGATAAACTTAATTCAAATTCTTCTAAAATCATTGAAGAATATATGAATGAAGAAGGTAAAGCAGTTGAATTAGGTGGATATTATGTTTTAGGCGAAGTAGCTGAAAAGATAATGAGACCAAGTGTTACATTTAATGAAATTTTAAAATCAATTTAAGGAGAAAATATGAATATACACGAATATCAAGCAAAAGAAATTTTTGCTAAATTTGGTGTGCCTACTTTAAAAGGTAAGGTTGCATTTAGTGTTGAAGAAGCTGTTGCAAACGCAAAAGAATTAGGCGGAAGTGTTTGGGCTGTAAAAGCTCAAATCCACGCTGGTGGTCGTGGTTTAGGTGGTGGTGTAAAAATCGCTAAGAATTTAGATGAAGTTAAAATGTATGCTGAAAAAATATTAGGTATGAACCTTGTAACTCATCAAACAGGACCAGAAGGAAAACTTGTTAGAAAACTTTATATTGAAAGTGGTGCAAATATTGCTAAAGAATATTATTTAGCACTATTATTTAATAGAATGGAAGAAAAAATCACAATCATTGCTTCAAGTGAAGGTGGTATGGATATAGAAAAAGTTGCAGCAGAGCAACCTGAAAAAATAGCAAAAGTTACAATTGACCCTGCAATTGGCTTTAAAATGTTTCACGGACTTGAAGTAGTAAAAGTTTTAGGTCTAAATAAAGATGAAGGTAAAAAATTAATAACATTTATAGATAAATTATATAAATTATATTTAGCAAAAGATGCAAATTTAGTAGAAATTAACCCATTAATCAAAACTGCAGAAGGCGAGTTTTTCGCACTTGATGCTAAGATGAGTTTTGATGATAGTGGTCTTTATAGAAATCCAGATATTGCAGAATTAAAAGATGAAACAGAAGAAAACCCAGCAGAACTAGAAGCTAGTAAATATGGTTTAAGTTATGTAAAACTTGATGGCGATGTGGCTTGTATGGTAAATGGTGCAGGTCTTGCAATGGCTACAATGGATATTATTAATTATAGTGGCTGCAAACCAGCAAACTTCTTAGATGTTGGTGGTGGAGCAAGTGCTGAAACCGTTGCAAAAGCATTTGAGATTATTATGAGAGATAAGAATGTAAAAGTAATTTTCATAAATATTTTTGGTGGTATCGTAAGATGTGATAGAATTGCAAATGGTGTTTTAGAAGCTACAAAAACAACTAAAATTGATATTCCTGTAGTAGTTCGCTTAGATGGAACAAACGCTAAAGAAGCAAAAGAAATTCTAGATAATTCAGGTCTTAAAAATATTCACGCAGCAACAGATTTTGCAAATGGTGCTGAAATTGTAAAAAGCTTAGTAAAGTAAGGAGAAAAAATGAGTATATTAGTAAATAAAAATACAAAAGTAATAGTTCAAGGCTTTACAGGTAAAGAAGCTACATTTCACGCAGAACAATGTATTGCTTATGGCACAAATATAGTTGGTGGTGTAACTCCATTTAAAGGTGGAGAAACTCATTTAGGAAAGCCTGTATTTGATACGGTTAAAGAAGCAGTTAGTAAAACTGGTGCTGATACGAGTTTAATTTTCGTTCCTCCTTTTGCTGTTGGAGATAGTATTATAGAAGCTGCTGATGCAGGAATTAAACTTGCAGTAGTAATCACAGAACATACTCCTGTAAAAGATATGATGTTTGCAAAAGCTTATGCAAATAAAAAAGGTATGAAAATCATTGGACCAAACTGCCCAGGAATTATCACTGCAGATGAATGCAAATTAGGAATTATGCCAGGCTTTATATTTAAAAAAGGAAATATCGGTGTAATTTCTAAAAGTGGAACTTTAACTTATGAAGCAGCAAATCAAGTTGTTTTAGGTGGTTATGGAATTACAACTGCAGTTGGAATTGGAGGAGACCCAATCATAGGTCTTGCTTATAAAGAATTATTAGCTGAATTTGAAAAAGATAGCGAAACTAAAGCTATAGTTATGATAGGTGAAATTGGTGGAAGCTTAGAAGTTGAAGCTGCTAAATTTATAAAAGAAAATATCACAAAACCTGTTGTAGCATTTATAGCAGGTGCAACTGCTCCAAAAGGTAAAAGAATGGGTCACGCAGGTGCTATTGTAGGAAGTGCTGATGAAAGTGCTGCTGCTAAAAAAGAAGCTTTAAAAAGCTATGGTGTTCATGTAGTTGATTCTCCTGCAGATATCGGTAAAAAAATCAAAGAAATTTTAAAATAATTAAAGCCTAGATAATCTAGGCTTAGAAAGGTTAAAAATGGAAAATAATAATAATGCACCTGTATGGGTGGATGAAAAAAGATGTAAAGCCTGTAATATATGCGTAAGCTATTGTCCTATGGGCGTTATTGCTATGAGAGATGAACCAAGTGCTGTTTTAGGTCAAATGATTGAAGTAGTTAATCCAGAATCATGCATAGGTTGTAGAGATTGTGAAACTCATTGTCCTGATTTTGCGATTAATGTTGCAGATGCTAAAGGCTTTAAATTTGCAAAACCTACTCAAGAAGGTAAAGATAGAGCGGCTGCAATTAAAGCTAACAATTTTAAAAAGTTAAAGGCGTAAAGATGAGAGAAGTAATATCAACAGGAAATAATTTAATAGCTCAAGCTGCAATTGATTGTGGTTGTTCTTTTTTTGGTGGTTATCCAATAACTCCTAGTAGTGAGATAGCTCATGAATTAAGCCATATGCTACCAAAAGCTGGTGGAACATTTATTCAAATGGAAGATGAAATAAGTGGAATTAGCGTTGCACTAGGTGCGGCTATGAGTGGTGCAAAAGCAATGACTGCAAGTAGTGGTCCTGGAATTAGCTTAAAAGCAGAACAAATAGGGCTTGCATACATAGCTGAAATTCCAATCGTAATAGTAAATGTTATGCGTGGTGGTCCATCAACTGGTCTTCCAACTCGTGTTGCTCAAGGCGATTTATTTCAAGCAAAAGCTCCAAGTCATGGAGATATAGCAAGTATTGCTATTGCACCTGCTAGTCTTGAAGAAAGCTATAATCTAACAATAACAGCATTTAATTATGCTAATAAATATTCAACTCCAGTATTTTTATTAATGGACGAAACGGTTGGACATATGAATGGTAAAGCAATTTTACCTGATGTAAAAGATTTAAAAATAGAACCACGCCGTGAATTTACAGGAGACCCAAAAGATTATAAACCTTATAAGGCTGATATGGACGAACCTGCTACATTAAATCCATTCTTTAAAGGCTATCGTTATCATATAGCTGGTCTTCATCACGGAGATATAGGTTTTCCAACTGAAGATGGTAAAATAGTTGATTATAATATGAGAAGATTAGTTGGTAAGATTAAAAATAAAGTAGATGAATTAGCACTTTATGAAGAATATATGTTAGATGATGCTGATATTTGCATTATTGCTTACGGAAGCGTTGCTCGTGCTGCAAAAGAAGCAATTGCAAGACTTAGAGCACAAGGATTGAAAGTAGGTTTATTTAGACCAATTACTTTATATCCAGTTCATGAGAAAAAAATAGCGCAAGTTTGCTCAAGATTTAAGAAAATTTTAGTAACAGAATTAAATATGGGACAATATTTAGAAGAAATTCAAAGAGCAAGTAAGAGAGATGATTTTGCTAGCTTACATAGAGCTAATGGTCGTCCAATAACTCCAAGTGAAATTGAAGCAAAAGTAAAGGAGAGTTTCTAATGGCTTTTAATTATGATGATTATTTAAGAGTAGATAAAATGCCTACTCAGTGGTGCTGGGGATGTGGTGATGGTGTTGTTTTAAAATGTATTATTAAAGCAATTGCAAAAATGGGTTGGAATATGGATGATGTTTGCGTAGTTAGTGGTATTGGCTGTAGTGGTCGTATGAGCTCATATGTAAATTGCAATACCGTTCATACAACTCATGGTCGTGCATTAGCTTATGCAACTGGTATTAAATTAGCTAATCCAACTAAACATGTAATAGTTGTAACAGGTGATGGCGATACAACTGCAATTGGTGGTAATCATTTAATCCATGCTGCAAGAAGAAATATTGATTTAACTCATATTATGATTAATAACTTTATTTATGGACTTACAAATTCTCAAACAAGCCCAATGACCCCACAAGGATTTTACACGGTTACAGCTCAATTTGGTAATATTGACCCTACATTTGATGCTTGCGAATTAGTAAAAGCAGCTGGAGCTAGTTTTATAGCTCGTGGTAATGTAATTGACGCAGCTAAACTTGAAAATATGATTTATAAAGCAATGGCTCATGAAGGATATAGTTTTATTGATTGCTTTAGTAACTGCCATATTAATTTAGGTCGTAAAAATAAAATGGGCGAAGCTGTTCAAATGCTTGATTGGATAAGTAATCGTTCTGTTGAAAAATCTAAATTTGATAAATTAAGCGATGAAGAAAAAGTTGATAAATTCCCAGTTGGAATTTTATATGAAAATAAAACTAAACCTGAATATTGCAAAGCTTATGAAGAAGTTCGCCGTGCTGCTAAAGAAGGTAGAATGGTTAATTTAAATGCTTTAGGGGGTGCTAAATGAAATTCCAATTAAGATTTGGTGGAGAAGGCGGTCAAGGTGTAATTACCGCTGGTGAGATTTTAGCAGCTGCTTGGATGGAAAAGGGTGGAAGTAGTAAAAAAGGTGCTTATGCTATAAAAGCTAGCACATATACTTCTCAAGTTCGTGGTGGTCCGACTAAGGTTGATATTATTTTAGATGATGAAGAAATATTATTTCCTTATGCAGTTGAAGGCGAAATTACTTTTATGCTTTCAACTGCTCAAAAAGGCTATTCTGGTTTTAAAGATGGTGTTTGTGAAGGTGGAATAATAGTAGTTGAGCCAAATCTAGTAAAACCAAGTGAAGAAGATAGAAAGAAATTTAAAATATTTGAAATTCCAATCATTACAATAGCTAAAGATGAAGTTGGCAATGTGGCTACTCAATCAGTTGTTGCGCTTGCAATTGCGGTATATATGAGCAAATGTATGGATACTGATGTTGTAAAAGAAGTTATGTTAAGTCATGTGCCACCAAAAACTCGTGATGCAAATGCTAAGGCTTATGATTTAGGTATAAAATACGCTAAAAAAGCTTTAGGAGAATAATTTTAAGCCCTTTATAGGGCTTAAATATTAATTATTTAATAAAAATTTAATATTAATATTTAAATTATTAAAAAATATACTTTATTTTTCTTTTTAATAAATTCTTATTATAATTACTTACTTTTTGAAAAGGAGATGTTATGACTAAGGATAAAATTCCTTTAGCTATTTTATGTATATTAATAGCTATTTCATTTGTATTTATTCCGGTTCCTGAAAGTCTAATTTCTATTAAACAAGCTGCTTTATTAAAGGCTCATTCTGATTTTTCAGAACAAAAATTATTAGAATTAAGCTTATTTGATGCAAGACTTTCTTGGATATATTTAGGTTGTTTTATAGCTACTGTTTTATGTATTATTTTAAAGGTAATGCCACTTGGTGCAGTTAGCTTAATATCTATTGCTTTTATAGCAATTTCCACAATTAGTGTTAGTGCTGATATTAGTGGAGCTGCTAGAAGTAAGGCTGCTATTAAAGATGCTTTAAGTGCATTTTCTAATAGCTTAATATGGCTTATTGTAATATCTATTATGCTTGCTCGTGGTATTATCAAAACTGGTCTTGGAAGAAGATTAGCATTTTATTTTTTAAGCATATTTGGTAAAAAAACTTTAGGTATAGGATATTCAATTGCTTTAAGCGAAGTGTTTTTAGCTCCGATTACTCCATCAAATACTGCAAGGGGCGGTGGTATAATTAATCCAATAGTTCAATCAATTGCTAAAGCTCTAGGTTCAGAGCCAAATAATGGCAGTGCAAATAAAGCAGGAACATATCTTAGCCTTGTAAATTATCAATCAAATCCAATTACATCTGCTATGTTTATTACCGCAACTGCACCAAATCCATTGGTAGTAAAACTAATTTCAGATGCAACTAATGCAAATATTAGTATTACTTGGGGGCAATGGGCTTTAGGAATGTTTGTTCCTGGAATGTGTGCGATATTGCTTATGCCATTAGTGATTTATTTTTTAAGCCCACCTGAACTTAAAGAAACACCTGATGCAAGAGAATTAGCTAAAAAAGAATTAGCTGCTATGGGTAAATTTAGCTTAGATGAAAAAATTATGCTTAGTATTTTTGGATTATGCTTATTCTTATGGGCTGGAATGCCTAGTAATTTTGCTAATTGGTTTGGTTTTAGCGAATATGCAAAGGCCTTGACGTTTGATCCTGCTAGTGTGGCGGCTTTAGGACTTGCAATTGCGCTTTTAACTGGTGTTTTAAAATACGATGAATTATTAGCAGAAAAGACAGCTTGGGATACATTAGTATGGTTTGCTGCTTTAATTATGCTTGCTACTATGCTTGATAAATTAGGTTTAGCTGCATTTTTAGGACAAGAGTTAAAAATGGCAGCTTCATCTTTAGGGCTTAGTGTAACTTTTGTAATGATATTTTTTACTTTAGCGTTTTTGTATTCGCACTATTTTTTCGCAAGCACAACAGCTCATATTTCAGCAATGTTTTTAGTATTTTATAAAACAGGGCTTGATTTAGGAGCACCACCTATGCTATATGCTTTTATGTTAGCAGCTGCAGGAAATATTATGATGGCACTTACGCATTATGCTACAGGGACTGCTCCTGTTGTATTTGGTAGTGGTTATGTTAGTCTTAATAAATGGTGGATAATAGGTTTTATTGTAAGTGTTATTGATATAGCAGTTATGATTTGTGTTGGCTTAGTATGGTGGAAGATATTAGGCTTTTATTGATTTAAGAATTTGAAATAGGAAATTCCTATTTCAAATTCTAAACACAAAATTATTAATAAACTTCCACATATACCATACCATCATCAGTATATCTTGCACTATAGTCTAACCATATCTCTTTAACTATACTAAAATTTTCAGTTTCTTTTAATATGAGTTTGTTTGTACAATTTATCTTTTTTGCTTCTTTATCAATTTTATTAGTCATAAAACTTGAATATGAAATATCATAAGCATCTAATGTTTTTGATTGTTCTAATAAAATTTCAGTTAAAAGTTGTGTTACTTCTTTATCATCACAACTAGGTATAGAACCACAACCTATACAAAATGCACTAACCACAATTAAAGAAAAATATATTTTTTTCACGATATATCCTTATATAATTTGTAAAATTTGTTGATAATTGTATTGTCTAACTTTTTTGCCAATATTTATAATATCAATAATCCACCATATAATTCCTATTGCAAACATACAAGTAATGAATTTGAGTATAAAAATAAGTATGCCTAAACCAATAGAGCCAAGATAAAATCTATCTACATAAAACATAGCACATATAATTCCAGTAGTAGGATTTTTAAGCTTTGCAGCAAGTAGTTTGTCTGAAAAGTTTTTTCTTTCAGCATCGCTCATTCTCTCTAACTTTTCTCTTAAATTAATTACAGCCATTCCGTCTTTTGGTAACTTGTCTTGAATACTCATTAAAATACTATTCGTATCCATTTACACTCCTTAATAAAAAATTAAAGCCATATAATACCCCCCCCCAATCTTAAAAGTAGCTTAAAATAATTTTAAAATATTTAAAACAAAAATTATCTTATTTAGGCTACAATGAAACTACATTTTAATTTTAAGGAGAAGTTATGAAAAAAGTTGGTATTTTTTATGCTACAAAAGGTGGTACTACTAAAGCTTTTGCAGAGCAAATCGCAGCAAAAATTGGTGCTGATGTTGTAAATATTAAAGATGTTGAAATAAACGCATTATCAGAATATAAAACTTTAATCTTAATGAGTTCAAGCTATTTTTTTGGTGCTTTGGCTGATGATTGGGGAAGTAAAGTAAAATTATTAAATACTATTGATTTTAGCGATAAAAATGTAGCTATCGTAGGTGTTGGCGGACAAGAAAGACATCCTGATAGTTTTTGCTCTGGTGTAGCTGATTTTTATGATAAATTAGCTTTTAGTGGAGCAAGATTTATAGGCGAAGTTTGCTCAAGTGATTATAACTACACATTCTCAAGATTACAATTTGGAAAAGCTTTAAGAGGGCTTTGCCTTGATAAAGCTGATGGGGATAAAAACGAAGCAAGAATTAATGCTTGGGTTGAAAATATTAAAAAATATTTATGATTTTTAGGAAGCCAAGCTTCCTTTTTGGTAATGTTAGCATTTTTTAAACACTTATATTTGATATTTATTTTTAGACTTTGTTATGATAAAAAAGGTAATTTTTTATTGTTTTTATTTCAATTAGTTTCAGCGTTTTTTGTTTTTCTAACTTTTATTGTGATAGTTTTATATAGCTTAGAATACATAAGCGATCATACAAAAAATCTTGATGAACTTAAAAAGGCTGAAGGTGTATTGTACGATATAGAAAAGATAGTTTATAAGAAAATATTTAGGAGTAGAACTGATTACATAATATGGCATTATAAAATGATTGATAATAATAAAAATCACAAAACTTTTATAGCAAGAGAAGATAAAAGTTATGCAAAAAATCTCATAGGGCAAAAAGTAGCTATTTACTATGTTCCTAGCGTATTTTATCCAGAAATAAGACAATTAGAATCAAATGGCTTTATTTATGAGCGATACAAAGTAAGAGATAATTATGAAGATTTAAAGTATATTTTCCCATTTTTTATGTTTTTTGCGAGTATATTTTATATGCTAAATATTAAAGGCAAATACCCTGATGATTATGAATTACCATTACTTAAACATAGTATAAAGCTAAAGGCTTTTAATAAATATTTTTTGATTTTATTAATTTGGTTTATTTTTATAATCGCAGCGTTTAAATATAGTGATGAAATTATTATAATGTATTTTTTAATTATTTTAAATCCTATAATTACGCTAGTTTTTGAGCTAAAATTTAATTTAATCAAAATTAATTTTTATGATGATTTTTTAGAATTTGAATATGGATTTTTCTTATTTAAAGTCAAGTATAAGAAAATAAAATATATAGATTATCAAGGAATTTATATTCAAACTAAATATATTAATTTTATTATTAATATAAATAAATTGAGCGAAGATGATTTGGATTATTTAGCTATAAGTTTAAAAAATAATTCCTAATTAATTAAATTAGGAATTATGAAAAATTTAATTATGAAAATAAACCATTAACACTTTCATTATGATAAACACGGCGAATAACTTCTCCAAATAAAGGTGCAACACTTAAAACTGTTATTTTTTTACATTCTTTTGCTAGTGGTATAGTATCAGTTACTATTAATTCATCTAAAGCACCATTTTCTATTCTATCATAAGCAGCTCCACTTAAAACAGGATGAGTACAGCAAGCAATTACACTTTTAGCTCCTAATTTTTTAAACACTTCAGCAGCTTTAACAATAGTTCCTGCAGTATCAATCATATCATCAACTATAATTACATCTTTACCATTTACATCGCCAATTACATTCATAACTTCGCTTTCATTAGCTTTTTCACGGCGTTTATCAACAATAACAAGTTCTAAATCTAGTGCTTTTGCAACAGCTCTTGCACGAACAATTCCACCTGTATCAGGACTTGCAACTACTGCTTTACTTAAATCTCTTTGTTTTAAATGTTCGTTAAAAATAATACTTCCGTATAAATTATCAACAGGGATATTAAAAAATCCTTGAATTTGACCTGCATGTAAATCAATAGTAGCTACACGGCTAATTCCTGCAGTTTGCATTAAATCAGCTACTAATTTTGCACTAATTGGAACTCTAGGAGCTGCTTTTCTATCTTGTCTAGCATATCCAAAATAAGGAATTACAGCAGTGATTGAATTAGCTGAACTTCTTTTTAATGCGTCAGTTAATATTAATAATTCCATTAAATTATCATTCGCTGGTGCGCAAGTGCTTTGGATAATAAACACATCTTTACCACGCACACTTTCTCCAATTTGAACGCTAATTTCTCCATCACTAAAACGCTTAACTCCAGCATCGCTTAATTTACAATCTAATCTTTGAGCGACTTTATTGGCAAATTGAATATTTGCAGAACCCGAAAAAATGGTATAACCTCTCATAAAATAACCTTTCTAAATTAATAAAATGAGCTATTATATCTTAAAAAACTTATTTGTAAATTTGTTACAAAAAGTAACATATTGTTAAAAATATTACGATTATTCTTAATCTTGTTGTTATTATATGCTAAATTCAGCATTTAAAATTAAAATATTAAAATCTTATCACGAAAGGAAAATTATGGAATTTACACCTAATTTTAACCCACTTGGCAACATTTGGTTAAGTGCATTTGTAGCGTTTTTACCTATACTTTGCTTTTTTCTTTGCCTAGTGGTTTTTAAGACAAAAGGTTATGTGGCAGGTTTTTTAACTGTTGTTACAGCCATTCTTGTTGCAGTTTTTGCTTATAAAATGCCGTTAAATGCTGCATTTGCTAGTATTATAGTAGGTTTTACTACTGGTATTTGGCCTATTGCTTGGATTATAATAGCAGCTATTTTTCTTTATAAGCTTTCGATTAAATCAGGTCAATTTGAAGTAATTAAACAAAGTATTATGACAATTACGCCTGATCATCGTATTCAAGTAATCATCATTGGATTTTGTTTTGGAGCATTCTTAGAAGGTGCTATTGGATTTGGTGGCCCTGTTGCAATTACTGCTGCTTTACTTGTTGGTTTAGGTCTTAGACCATTACAAGCAGCTGGATATTGTATGATAGCAAACACAGCTCCTGTTGCATTTGGTGCTATTGGTATTCCAATTATTGCAATGGCTCAAGCTGTTGGAATACAACAATATGAAGTTGCTGCTATGGTTGGTAGAATTTTACCTCCGTTTAGTTTTTGTATTCCATTTTTTATAGTATTTTTAATGGATGGTATGAAAGGTATTAAAGAAACTTTCCCTATTGTATTTGTTGCAGCTATTTCTTTTGCTATAGCACAATTTTTATCAGCAAACTTCTTAGGTGCTGAATTACCTGATATTATTTCAGCTATTGTTTCTTTAGTAGCTACTGCTGTTGCTGCAAAAACATTTAAACTTAAAAATATTGTAAGATTTGATGATAAAAAAGATTTTAGCGATGTAAAAACTTTAAGCATCAAAGAAATTGTTTATGCTTGGTCACCTTTCTTATTATTAATTGTATTTGTTGTTATATGGACTCAAGGTTGGTTTAAATCATTATTTGGAACTGATGCAGCTTTAGCATTTACAAATCTTAAATTATCATTTGCTAGTTTAGGTGATTTAGCAGTTATTAAACCATCACTTGTAGAAGGTGGAAAAGCAGGAACTCAACCTTTAGGACTAGGAATTCCATTAATCAACACTCCAGGAACAGCTATTTTATTTGCTGCAATTGCAAGTATATATATTTTAAAAGTAAAAGCTAGTGATGCTAAAGTATGCTTTAATGATACTTTAAGAGAAATGGCGTTTCCTATTTTAACTATTGGTTTAGTTGTTGGTTTTGCAAAAATTACTGATTATAGTGGAGCTAGTGGAACATTAGGAATTGCATTATCACAAACTGGTGGAGCATTTACATTCTTCTCTCCTGTAATTGGTTGGATTGGAGTATTCTTAACAGGTTCTGATACAAGTGCAAACCTTTTATTTGGTTCTTTACAACAAGTTACAGCTCATCAATTAGGCTTTTCTGACACATTATTCTTAGCAGCAAATAGTGCAGGTGGTGTTGTTGGTAAAATGATATCTCCACAAAGTATTGCAGTTGCTTGTGCTGCTGTTGGCCTTGTAGGACGCGAGAGTGAGTTGTTTAAATACACAGTTAAATACTCAATAGCTATGATAATAATTATAGGAATTTGGGTAAGCTTAATTGCATATTTTATGCCTGGAATTATACCACCTAGTATTCCTTTAGCTAAATAATTATGCTTAGTTTAAAAAGGTTAATTAAAAAAAATCTAGGAATATATTTTATGGTTATTGCTAGTTTTGCATTTGCACTCATGGGGTGCTGTGCAAAACTACTTGCAAATACTATGCCTAGTGTAGAAATAATGTTTTTTAGAAATGTTATTGGAGTTATTTTTATAGCTTATTTGATTTATAAAATTCCACATAAAAAATCAGGTGGTAAATTCTCTTTATTGTTTTTTCGTGGTTTAATAGGAACTATTTCTTTATATTTTTTCTTTTATAATGTCGCTAATATTTCTTTAGGTGGTGCTTTTGCTTTTCAAAAAACAAATCCACTTTTTGTAGCATTAATTGCATTTTTGTTTTTTAAAGAGCAGTTAGGATTTAAAAGTATTTTATATTTATTATTAGCTTTTGGTGGTGTAATGCTAATAATTCAACCATTTGCACCTGAACATTTACATAGTGGTTTTGATATTAAAAACTCAATTTTAGGTGTTTTAAGTGGTTTAACAGCAGCGCTTGCTTTAACAAGTGCTAGGGAATTAGGAAAGTTTTACAATACTGAAGTTATAGCATCAAGTTTTTTTATACTAGGAACAATTTTACCTATATTATCTATGCTAGGCGGAGAGTATTTAAATGAGAGTATTATTAGGCATTTTGATTTTGCTTTTGCTACATTTGTAATGCCTGTTGGATATAAAATATGGATTTTAATTATTTTAATGGGCTCTTTATCGATTCTATACCAAATATATGTAACAAAAGCCTATAAAGCAGCTAAAAAGGCTGGGGTTGTAGCTGGAGTTGGATATATTGATGTTGTATTTACTTTATTTTTAGGAATACTTTTAGGAGATGATTTACCAAGTTTTGTAGTTTTAACAGGTATAATCTGCGTTTTAATAGGTGGTATAGGAATAAGTTTAAGTAAGGATAATAAAAAATGAGAAAAATAATATTATTTGCAGGACCTTGCGTTATAGAAAGTCCTGAAATTGTTACAGAAGTTGCAAAAAGATTAGAAAAAATTGCAAAACATCCACAAATTGATTTTTATTTTAAATCAAGTTTTGATAAAGCAAATCGCACAAGTTTAGATAGTTTTAGAGGACCTGGACTTGAAAAAGGTTTGCAGATTTTAGCTGATATAAAATCTAAATTTGGATATAAAATAATTACAGATATTCACGAGAGTTATCAAGCTGAAATCGCAGCTCAAGTTGTTGATACTCTTCAAATTCCAGCTTTTTTATGCAGACAAACTGATTTATTAGTTGCAGCTGCTAAAACTAAAGCTATTGTAAATATCAAAAAAGGTCAATTTTTAAACCCAAGTGATATGAAATATAGCGTAGCAAAAGTAGCACAGACTAGAGGGTATGATTATAAAACTAATGATGAAAGTTTTTTTGCTTGCTCTGATATTGGAGAATTATCATATAAAGATTTAAAAGACGAAGATTTTTCAAAAGCTCATCAAATGGCAAGAGAAGCTGGTGTTTTAGCGGTTGAGCGTGGAACTAGTCTTGGATATGGGAATTTAGTTGTTGATATGAGATCTCTTAAAATTATGAGAAATTTCGCACCTGTTATATTTGATGCTACACATAGCGTTCAAATGCCTGGAGCAGCAGGTGGTAAGAGTGGTGGAGATAGCTCTTTTGTATTGCCTTTAGCAAGAGCTGCTGCTGGAGTTGGCGTTGATGGATTTTTCTTTGAAACACATTTTAATCCGTGTGAAGCTTTATGCGATGGACCTAATATGGTAGCTACTAGCAAATTAGAAGAGAAAATTAATTTATTATTGAAAATATTAAATAAGGAATAAGTATGAATATTATTGAAGGACAATTAAAATTAAATGGTAATGAGAAATTTGCCATAATAAACGCTAGATTTAATAGTTTTATAACTGATAAATTAGTTGAAGGTGCTAAAGATGCTTTTGTTCGTTTTGGTGGAAATGAAAAGAATTTAGATTTAATTTTAGTTCCTGGTGCTTTTGAATTACCTTATGCTTTAAAACAAGCAGTGAAGAAAAATTATGATGGAATAGTGGTTTTAGGTGCTGTTATTCGTGGAGATACCCCACATTTTGATTATGTATCAGCAGAATGCACTAAAGGTGTTGCAGCTATAACTTTAGCAAATGATACTCCAATTAGTTTTGGTGTTCTTACAACAAACACTACAGAGCAAGCTATGGATAGAGCAGGAATTAAAAGTGGTAATAAAGGTTATGAAGCTATGGTAACTACTATTGAAATGCTAAATTTACAAAGAGTTCAAAATGGCAACTAGACATCAAGCTAGAAAAACGGTTGTAAGTTTATTGTATTCATTTGATTATGTTCAAAATAGTGAGCATGTAAATGATTATTTAGAAGAGCATAAAATAAGAAATGCTATTCGTGAATGGGCTTTAGAATTATTTAACGGCGTTCAAACAAATCTATTAAAAATAGATGAGTGTTTAAAAGGTATTTTAGAAAGCAATGAAGTTAGTAATTTAGGTGGTATGGAAAAAGCTATTTTAAGACTTGGTGTTTATGAATTGCTTTTTACAAAAACAGATAAAGCTGTTGTTATAAATGAAGCTATTGAACTAGCTAAAGAATATGCAAGTGATAATGCACCTAAGCTTATTAATGGTGTATTAGATAAAGTTAGAAATTAATTTTAAATTAGCTAATATTTTTTATATTAGCTAATTACTCGTTGAATATTTTAATAGATATTTTTATATTTTATTTTCCAAATTAAATTCCTAATAGTTTTATGATATTTATTAAAATAATCAAAAAGGATAAATATGGAAAATGTTTTAATGCTAATGATAGGGGTATCAATATTATTAGCTTTTATAGTAATCATTGCTTTTATTTGGGGTTTTAAAAATAAACAATTTACCGAAAATAATGGCTTTTTAGAATTAAGTGATAGTGAAGAAGCATTAAATGATGCAATTATTTTAGAACAAAGAAAAATGGAATTAAAAAATATGAAAAAGGCTTTATTTTTAGATAGAGATGGAGTAATTAATAAGGATTTTTCTTATGTTTATGAATTAGAAAAATTAGTATTTATGCCTAATATTTTTGAGATAGTTAAATTCTTTCAAGATAAAGATTATTTGATTTTTATAATTACAAATCAAAGTGGAGTAGGGCGTGGGTATTTTACAAAAGAGCAAATGGATATTTTTAATGAAGCAATTTTAAATGAGTTTAAAAATCATAAAATTAATATAAGTAAAATTTATTCTTGTTTGCATATACCTAGTGATAATTGTGAATGTAGAAAACCAAAAGCTGGTCTTATTTTACAAGCAGCTAAAGAATTTAATTTAGATTTATTTAATTCAATTTTTATAGGTGATAAAGTAAGTGATATGCAAGCGGCTATAAATGCAAATATTAATAATCGTTATTTGTTTAATGAAGATTTAAAAGAATTTGAATATTGTAAAAAAGTGAATAATTTATTAGATATAAAAAAGGACTATGAATGAAAAATATTAAAGCTTTAGTAATTGGAGATTTAATACACGATATTTATGTTTTCGCAAATTGCACTAGAATTAGTCCAGAAGCACCAGTTCCAGTAATCACTCCTAAAAGTGAGAAAAAAGTCTTAGGTGGTATGGCAAATGTTGCTAATAATCTTGCAAAATTAGGTGCAAATGTTAGTATTTTAAGTGTTATTGGAGATGATGATAGTGCTAGATTTATTGAAAGTGAATTGCAAAAACAAAATATAACTTGCCATATAATTAAGCAAAAAGATAGAAAAACTTCTACAAAAACTCGTATTTTTGGCTCAAATCAGCAAATAGTTAGAATAGATATAGAAAGCACAGAGCAAATTAGCGATAAATTAGCTGATGAATTATTTGATAAAATACGCAATGATAAATATGATGTAATTATTTTTAGTGATTACGATAAAGGAGTTGTTAGTCCTTATTTAGCACAAAAAATAATTAAATTTGCAAAAGATAGTAATACTTTAAGCCTAGCAGACCCTAAGAAAGATTTTTATAAGTTTAAAGGCATAGATTTAATAACACCTAATTACAAAGAAGCTTGTGAATTTTTAGGTAATTTTAATGAATATGATGATGATATATTATTAAAATCATTAGAAAAATTACAAAAAGAATTGGATTTAAAAATACCATTAATTACTTTAGGTAGCAATGGAATTGCTGCTGTTTATGATAATAAATTAAATCGCCATTATGCTTTAGCTAAAGAAGTTTTTGATGTAACCGGTGCTGGAGATAGCGTGATTTCATCATTATCATTTTTCTTAGCGAATGATTTTAATATTAGTAAAAGTATAGATTTAGCTAATAAAGCTGCTGCTATTGTTGTAGGTAAGATAGGGGCTGTTAGCGTAGGGCTTGATGAGATTATAAATTTTGATAATGAATTTTATAAATTTAAAAATATAGATGAGATTAAACAACTTAGTAAAGGTAAAAAAATAGTTTTTACCAATGGCTGTTTTGATATTTTGCATTACGGGCATCTTAGTTATTTAAGAGCAGCTAAGGAGTTAGGAGATATTTTAGTTGTTGGTTTAAATTCTGATGAAAGTATTAAGAGATTAAAAGGTGAAAATAGACCAATTAATAATATAATGACTAGAAAAGCTATGATGTGTGCTTTAGAATTTGTAGATTATGTTTGTGAATTTAGTGAAGATACGCCAATTAATTTAATTAAAACTTTAGAGCCTGATATATTGGTAAAAGGTGCTGATTATGAAGGAAAAGAAGTTGTTGGCTCATCATATGCAAAAGAAGTAAAATTAATAGAATTTAAAACAGGATATTCAACCACAAATATTATAGAAAAAATAAAGGAGTTATATGTTAAATAAATTAAAAAATGAGTTAAACGAGCACAAAAAAGCTTATGATAATATTAATGAAGAATATTTAAAAGATATTATTCAAGTAGCTGATATTATAAAAAAAGCTTTGGAAAATGGTAAAAAATTATTGATTTTTGGCAATGGTGGTAGTGCTGCAGATGCCCAACATTTTGCAGCCGAACTTAGTGGAAGATATAAATGTGAGCGTAATGGTCTTAGTGCTATTGCACTTAGCACAGATACTTCAGCACTAACTGCAATCGGTAATGATTATGGCTATGAATATGTGTTTAGTAGACAAGTAAATGCTATTGCTAAAAGTGAAGATATAGTGTTTGGTATAAGCACTAGCGGGACTAGTAAAAATGTTATTTTAGCACTTGAAGAAGCTAGAAAAATTGGTTGCAAATGCGTTTTATTAGCTAGTGAAAAATTAGAAAATAGTCCGTATTTTGCCCTAAAAGCACCTAGTAAGGATACGCCAAGAATACAAGAAATTCATATTTTCACAATACATTGTATTTGTGAAATACTGGATAATTATTTTAAAGATAAATAAGGTTTGAGCTTAAAGCTCAAACTAAATTATGATTTTTAGCTAGCCTTAATGCTTTTATAAATTCTTTTAATTGTTTAATATTTCCTATGCTAATTCTATTTAATAAAGGATAATTATCTATAGGTCTTCCAACTATTATCCCGCATTCTTTCATAAAATCAGCATATTTTGTGCTTTTAATTTCGTGTAAAATAAAGTTAGTATGAGATTTAAAATATTTTATATTTAAAGTTTCAAATTCATTTTCTAATAAAGCTTTATTATCGTTAATAATTTTTCTTGTAGTTTTTGCAAAGTCTTTTTGTTTTAGGGCAAAAATTGCACACTCTAAAGCAAAAGCATTAATAGCATCAGGACTAAAAAAATCTTTTAAAATTGATATTAATTTATTATGAGCTATCCCATATCCAACTCTTAAACCTGCTAATGAATACATTTTAGAAAATGTTCTAATATGTAAAATATTTGGATTTTTTGCAAATTCTAAACTATAAAAATCATCAGCAAATTCACAATAAGCCTCATCTAAAAGCATATATACATTATCTTTACAAATTGAGTTTAATTCATTTAAATCTTTTTTGCTTAGCATTAGGCCTGTTGGATTGTTTGGATTTACAAGATAGATTATATTTATTTTATTTGGGATTATTTTTATTTTATTTATATCAAAATTAAACTCACTATCTAAGTAAAACCCATCAATACTATAACCTATATTTTTAGCATAATAAAGTGTTAAGTCAAAAGTAGGTAATGGTGATATTAAATGAACATTGGAATTTGAATATTTATAAAATGCTAAGAGGCTCATATAAATAACATTACTTGAGCCATTACCTAGAACAAAATTATCACTTTTTAAATTATAAAAATTAGCTAATTCATCTAATAATTTATAATTTTTATCAAAAGAATACTTATTAAATTCAATACTATTAATTATTTCTTTAATATCTAAAGTATTACAAGTATTTTCGTTTTTGCTTAAATCAATCATATATTTTTAAATAGATTTTCAAGATTTGCTTTTGCTTCTTCTGAGCTTATATGATTTTCTGCTTCAGTGCCAACTTCAATTAATTCAATATTAAGTCCTGTTAGCATATTGCATAATCTAATATTAATTCCTTGCTTACCTATAGCTTTACTTTTTTGGTCGTGATTTATTACAACCTTAGCTATGTCGTTATCAATCGTAACTGAATTAATAATTGCAGGTGCTAAAGCACGAGAAACTACAATAGCTTGTTCGTTAGAATACTCTATACAATCTATATTTTCGCCATTTAATTCTTTACTAATAGCATTAATTCTAACACCTTTTGTTCCAACACTAGCACCTACAGCGTCAATATTGATTGAGTTAGCTTTTAATAAAACTTTAGCTCTTTCGCCAGGAATTCTAGCGCAATTAATAATTTCTATAGCACCATCTTTAATCTCTGGAACTTCAAGCATTAAAAGTGCATTTAAAAATTTAGGAGAAGTTCTTGAAATTTCAACTTTTAAGCCTAGTTTTTTATCAACACTAACTTTTCTAATAACAGCTTTTAATACATCACCAACTTTAAATTTTTCGCCTTTTATACGATTTTTTCTAGGTAATACTGCTCTAATTTCATCAAATTCTATGAAAGTATTTTCATCATTATCAACAAATACTACCGTTCCAAAAATTAATCTATCAACCATACTTTGGTATTTTTCAAATAATTTTTCTTCTACAAGTCTTTGCACATTATATTCTAATTCTTTATAAAGCCAATTTATTGCAGTTCTATCAAGATTTGCAAAAGATATTTCATATTTTAAAGTATCTCCGATTTCTACTTCACTTGATTCTAATTTTGCTTTATCAAGGCTAATATATTTACTTTCATTATTAGCTAATTCATCATTATTTGCAACAACTACTAGATTTTGATATACACAAAGAGTTTTTTTAACATCTACACTAAATTCTTTATCATCACCAAAAAGTCTTTTAGCAGTATTTGTAATAGCTTTTACTACACGCTCACTTACTTCTTCTATTGGCAATGATTTCTCATTCGCAATTGATTCTATTATATCTACTATTCTTTCCAAGATTTTACCTTTAATTGAAGTTTGAAGACTATTATTATATAAAAAATAACTTTTAATAAGTTTAATGAAAGAACTTTTTGTTATTATTTTATTTTTTTAATTTAAAAAAGGATATGAGATGAAATTTAAATTAGCAAAACAAACTTTAAATTCAAAACCAAAAGAAGTTACTATTGAAGAAGTTATAAAAATACTTGAAGAAAAAAAGGTTATATTTTTAGACCATTCAAATTCTAGTGAAGATATTACAAAATTAGTTGAAAAATTAAATAATTTTAAGGTATATGTAAATACGGTTAAATATGGTTTAGTAGAAGATGAATTTATTTATGAGGTACATATACTTTGAGTAAAAAATTATATATAGAAACTTTAGGCTGTGCAATGAATGTTCGCGATAGTGAGCGTATGATTGCAGAGCTTACCACTAAAGAAGGTTATGAAGTAACTACAGATAAAAAAGAAGCTGATTTAATATTAATAAATACTTGTAGTGTGCGTGAAAAACCAGTCCATAAGCTTTTTAGTGAAGTAGGTGGTTTTTTAAAAGAGAAAAAAGAAGGAGCAAAAATAGGCGTTTGTGGTTGCACGGCTTCTCATTTAGGTAGCGAGATTTTTAAGCGTGCTCCACAAGTTGATTTTGTGTTAGGTGCAAGAAATATTAGCCGTATAACAGAAGCAATTAAAACTCCAAAATTTATAAGTAATGATATAAATTACGATGAAAGCGATTTTGCTTTTGCTGATTTTAGAAATAGTATTTATAAAAGCTATGTAAATATTATGATAGGTTGTGATAAGCATTGTGCTTATTGTATCGTCCCACACACTCGTGGAGATGAGCTAAGTATTCCAAAAAATATTATTTTAAATGAAGTAAAAAAAGCCGTTAGCAACGGAGCTAGTGAAGTATTTTTGCTAGGACAAAATGTAAATAATTATGGTAAAAGATTTTCAAGTAACCATCCTAAAATGGATTTTTCAGACCTTTTAAATGAGATTAGCGAGGTTGATGGGCTTGAAAGGATTAGATTTACTAGCCCACACCCACTTCATATGGATGATAAGTTTTTAGAAACTTTTGCAAAAAATCCTAAAATTTGTAAAAGTATGCATATGCCTTTACAAAGTGGTAGCACAAGTATTTTAAAAGCTATGAAGCGTGGCTATACTAGAGAATGGTTTATAAATAGGGCTTTAAAATTAAGAGAATTAGTTCCAAGTGCTAGTATATCAACAGATATTATCGTGGCATTTCCTGGTGAGAGCGATGAAGATTTTGAATTAACACTTGATGTAATGAGAAAAATTAGATTTGAGCAAATTTTTTCATTTAAGTATTCTAAAAGACCACTAACACCTGCAGCAACAATGCCAAATCAAATTCCTGAAAATATAGCAAGTGCAAGGCTAACTAAATTACAAAGTTTATACAATGAAATTTTAGATGAGATTAGTGCAGCACAATTAAATAAAACTTATAAAGTATATTTTGAAGAATTAAGAGAAAATCAAACTATAGCAGGAAGAAGTGATAATAATTTCTTAATAGTTGTAAATGGTAGCGAAGAATTGCTTGGAAAAATGGTTAATGTAAAGATTACAAAGACTTCTAGGACAACCCTTTATGGCGAAATACAAAGTTAAAATTTTAGCTTTTATAATATTTATACTTTTAAATATTATTTATTTAACTTGTAAAAAAAGATTTTATGGAGAAAAAACTTTACCTAAAGAGCCTTGCATAGTGCTTTTTTGGCATGGAAAACTTACTATGATGGCTTTTATTTTTGCTTATATGAAGAAAAATGGTTATAAAAAAAAGCCTTATGTATTAATAAGTAATCACAAAGATGGAGAATTAATTGCTAGTGTTATGAAATACTTTAATATAAATGCTGTTAGGGGTAGCACTTATGATTCTCCAGTTAAAGCATTGCTTGAAATTAAAAGTCTTTTAGGACAAGGTCATGATGTATATATTACTCCTGATGGACCTAGAGGACCTTATCATAGTATTTCAGCAGGTTCTTATAAAATAGCTTTAAAATATAAAATTCCTACGATTATTTTTGATAATGCTGCAAGTAGATTTTATAGGGCTAAAAGTTGGGATAAGATGATTTTAGCTAAGCCATTTTCTACAATTGCTTATATTATTTCAAAACCGATATTATTAGATGAAGAAAATTCTGTTAATTTAATAAATAAGGAATTTAATAAACTAGAGCTTAAATTAAATGAAGAAGGTTTTTATGTTTAATATAAGAAAATACCTATCAACTATTTTTATTAATTTAGTAATTAAGGATAAAAGTTGTAGTATAGAAGCTTATTCTGTTAAAAATGAAAAAATTATTAAAATTCATCAAAGAACTTTTATTGAAGAAGATAAAAATAAATTACTAAAATATATAAAAACCTTAATTGATAATCATTATTTTACTTATGTTTCACTTTTATTTACTAGTATCGGTCAAGGAATGGTGCCGACAATTAATAAAACAGATTTACAAAAATTTGGTGTTGATAGCAGTGCTGTTAATTTAAAAATCTTTGATAATTCGTTTTTGTATGCGGCTAAAACTGAATTAATCAATGCTGATATTGTTTTTGATGAATTGCAAGTGGATTTAATTTATTCTCCTTTTAGCATATTGTTTAAGCTAATTCAAGATAAAAAATCAGATGGTTTTGTATTTGATGGCATAAGTTTATTTGTGTTAAAATACGGAGAATTCATTACTTTAATGATTTATGATGGTAAAAAATTTAAACTTGGTAGTTATTTTGAGCTTAAAATTAACAAAGATAATGAAGAAGACCATCAATCTTTAGAATTAGAAGAAGAAATTGAATTAGATAGTAATAACGATACATTAGAAGAACTTGATTTTGATGAATTTGATAATGTAAAGGTTGATGATAATTTTGATTTAGGAGCTGATTTAAATTCTGATTTGAATGAAAATTTACAATCATTTAGCTTGGATATGCAAATATTTGAATATATAAATAGTGCGATTAAAGAATTTTATAATAACAATATTTATGATAGTGATTTTATTAATAATATTATTATATTTGAACACGAAAAAAGCTCTAAAGCTATGCATTCTTATATTGAAAGTGAATTATTAATAAAGCCTATTGTATATACGATTGATATATTTAAGGAAATGTTAAAATTAAGCAGTAATGATTTAGGAGCAAAAATTGATATATAGTCTTAAAAATGCTGAACAAAAACCTATATTAAATAAATTTAATAAATTATGCTTTTATTTTTTAATCTTCATTATTTTTGTAATTATATTTTTTGCTGTATTTATAAAAATAAAACAAGAATTAGCATATAGCGACGCACAACAAGCCAAAGAAAATAGTGATAAAATGATAGAATTAATAGGAAAAAATAGGAATGAAATTATTTTAAATAAAGAATATATAGCTTTAGTAAGTGATATACAAGCTTCTAATATAAATTTAAAAAAGAGTATAAAAAATTTATTTGACTTAGTTCCTGATAGTATAGTTTTAAATGAAGTTCTAATGGAGCAAAAAAGCTTATTGATTAAAGGAATTACTCCAACAAAAGAAATTTATAATAATTTATTGCAAACACCGCTTCAAAGTATTTTTGAAACATCAAAAACTAATTTTATACAATTAAATTCTGGTTGGTATAACTTTGTAAGCATTAACACTATTGAAAATTCTGAGGGTTTTAATGAATAAAGATAATAGTATGAGTAAAATTGATATAGTAAAGTTGCTATTATGGTTGAGTATATTTTTGATTACTATTTTTACTCTTAGTGCTTTGCTTATAATTCCAAGTGTAAATAAATTAAAAGTTGCAAATGAAGTTTTAAGCTCTTCAAATTCAAAATTTCAGCAAAATAAAGCAAAAAATGAAAGTATTGAAAGACAATTAAATGATTATTTATCAGAGAATAAAACCAATTTAGCAAAAATTCATAATGAATTTGATATTGAAAAATTTAAAAATCATTGCAAGACTTTTTTTGATGAAGTGAATTTAGATAAGAATTTAGATTTTAGTGAAGATTATGTAAGCTATCAGTTATCAGTAAGCACAAAAATAACAAGTCCAACTATTTTTTATGATTTCATAGATTCTTTAGATAATTTTCCAAATATTTTACGAGTTCATTTCCCAATAGTTTTAAAATCTGATAAGAATTTGATAAAAGCACAATTTAACATTCAAGTATATAAAAGATAAGCCTACAAAAGTAGGCTAAGAATTATTTATGCAATTCGTTTGCATAGAATTTAACAGAATTAAAGCCTTCTTTTAAAGCCCATTCGTAAGCACTTGATACGAATTCCCAATTAATATGCTTATAAAAACCTTCAAGGTAAGCTGCTCTTGCATTTCTGTGGTCAATATAATAAGCGTGTTCCCAAACATCAACAACTAATAAAGGAATTAATTTATCAGTAATTGGAGTTGCTGCATTGCTTGTTTTTACTAATTCAAGTTTTTTACTTGTAGTATTATATACAAGCCAAAACCATCCACTACCAAATAAGCCTGTAGCACCTTTTATAAATTCATCTTTAAAGTTTGAACAGGTTCCAAAAGCTTCATTAATTGCTTTTTCTAATTCAGCACTCATTTTGCTTTCTTTTGGACTAATGCAGTCAAAATAAAAATCGTGATTATAAACTTGTGCAGCATTATTAAAAATACCTTCTTTAGAAGTTAAGATAATATCAACTAAATCTTTTTTTTCAAATTCTGTTCCAGCAATCAAATTGTTAAGATTATTAACATAAGTTTGATGGTGTTTACCATAGTGATAGTTGAAAGTTTCTTCAGTTAAAAAGCCTGAAAACGCATTTGTTGCATAATTTAATGTTCTTAATTTAAACATCTTTTCTCCTTAATTTTAAAATTTGTATTAAAAATATATCAAAAAAAAGATAATATTTATCTTATTTAAAATCCTTTTTTATTTGTAAAAAATATATTTATTAAAGAAAATTAAAATTATTATCAAATTAAGCAAAAATTAATAAATAATTCATATAATAATCAATATCAAATTAATTTAAAAAAAAGGATATGTTATGAAGTTAAGTAAAATTACATTAGCTAGTATTTTTGTTGCAAGTTCTGCATTTGCTCATCAATTTTTTCCAATGAAAACAGATGATGGTTATAAGGTTGGATTTTGGGCTGATGATCACTGGGGTCAATTTCAAAGCGATAGAATATTTGGTGTAAGTGCAAAAGATTCTAAGGGTAAAAAGCTTAAAGCTGGATATGATTATTTAAATAATAAAATCTTTATAGAAGGTAATCCATCAGTAGCTAGTGTAAATTATGATTTTGGTTATTATACTTTTACAAAAGATGGCAAACATTATTCTCAAGCTAGAAATGAAATTACCGACATTACAGGTGCAAATGAAGTAACCCAAACTAGAAAAATATTTAAAATGGGTAAAAGTATATTCGCTTGGGACGAAGCATCAAGTAAGCCTTTAGGATTAAAGTTTGAAATAATTCCATTAGAAAATCCACTAGACAAAAAAGTAGGTGATAAATTAAAAGTTCAAGTATTGTTAGATGGAAAACCTATTAGTGGGGTTGAATTTGAAGACCAAAATGATGATATAGATGATATTACAACCGATGACAAAGGTATTGCAACTTTAACTCTTAGCAAACCTCAAGATGGCTTGCAAATTATTGCAGCTGGTATAAAATTGCCTTATAATCTTGATAGATACGGAGATACTTTACAGCTTACTGCTACTTTAAGTTTTAAATCTAAATAATATTTTTAATCCCTAATTATTAGGGATTAAAAGAAATATTTTAAAATACCTTTATTAAATTTAAAGGTTTTTAGAATGAAGACAAAAGTGTTTTTTGCTATATTAATAGCTGCTTTTGGCATTTGGTATTATTATTACAACGAAGGTAGTTATACAAAAACAGATGGTTTTGAATTAACTTATATAGATAATAGTATTATTAAAAATTATAATTCAAATATATTGTTAAATTTTTGTAATACTAGTAATTCATCTTGCAATCAATTTCAGCCAATTTTAAAATCAGTTTATAATGAACTAGGTAATTTGAATGTAAAAATTTTAAATATTGATATTTTTGACAATCCTGAATTATTGAATAAATTCCCAATTTCTTTAATACCGATACAATTTTTTTATACAAAAGATGGGGTAAATTTCAAACCAAAATCAGAAATTGGAAAGAAATTTAAAGAAGTTAATTTCAATGATGAAACTTTTTATTATCACTTAGGTATTTTAACGCAAGAAGAGATAATGTTGATTTTTGAAGAAATGCAAAACTATTAAAGTTGGTCTAGTTTTATTAGTGCATCTTCAACAATTTCTCCAATAGGTGGGGTAATATCAATATTTATTACTAAATCTTCATTGTGTGGAAATTCCAATGTTGAAAATTGAGAATCAATCATATTTTCTTTCATATAATGACCGCTTCTTTTACTCATTCTTTGCATTATTAATTCTTTTGAGCCGTGTAAATGAATAAAGATAATTTTACCAGATTGTCTTATTTTATCTCTATATTGTTTTTTTAATGCAGAACAAGCTATGACACAAGAGCGATTTCTTCTTGAAATTGAGTAAAATACATCAGCAATTCTTTCAAGCCAAGGTTCTCTATCTAAATCATTTAATGGAACCCCACTTTGCATTTTTTCTATATTTGCTCTTGGGTGTAAATCATCTCCATCTATAAAGCTAGCTCCTAAACTATTTGCAATCATAGCTCCAACCGTACTTTTGCCACAGCCACACACTCCCATTACAACAATATTATAATGTTTCATTAATTATCCTTTTTTATAAAAATCTTGCTATTTTTAACCTATTTTTCTTAATATTACATAAATTCAAATAAAAGGAGAAATAATGCAAGAGCTTAGTGCTTCTTACTTATTATGTGTTGCCGCAGTTGCGGTTGTTTTATTATTATTTATGATTATGAAATTAAAAATTCACGCTTTCATATCATTAATAATAATAAGTTTTTTAACTTCTTTAGCAGCCAATACGCCGCTTGATAAAATTTTAGGAGTAATGCTTGGTGGTTTTGGTTCAACTTTAGCAAGTGTTGCTTTATTAGTTGGTATTGGTGCTATGATAGGTAAAATTTTAGAAGTTTCTGGTGGAGCTCAAGTTTTAGCTGATACTTTAATTGAGTTTTTTGGGGTGCAAAGAGCTCCATTTGCACTAGGTTTAGCTTCATTGATTTTTGCTTTCCCTATATTTTTTGATGCAGGGTTAATTGTAATGTTGCCTGTTATATTAAGCGTAGCTCATAAATTAAAAGGTTCTGTTTTAACTTATGCACTTCCTTCGGTTGGTGCGTTTTCTGTAATGCATGTTTTCTTACCACCACACCCAGGTCCAGTTGCAGCAGCAGCTACAATAGACGCTAATGTTGGTTGGGTTTTAATATTAGGACTTATTATTGGTCTTCCTACTTGGTATTTTAGCTCTTATTTATTTGGGCTTTATTCTGGTAAAAAAATGTATTTTAAAGCACCAGATTTATTTGAAGATGAAAAAATAGAAATTAAACATAAACCTAAATTCTTAACCGTAATATTTATATTATTAACCCCTGTAGTATTGATTTTTATAAGTGCAATTATCTCATCTATGCAAAAATTAGAAATAATCGCAAAAAATGATATATGTTTTAATGTTTTAAATCTAATAGGTCAAACTCCAATCGCTCTTATGATTACTTTAATAATTTGTATTATTGTATTTAATAAGAGCTTAGGTGCTAAAAATCTTGAAAAATATTGTGAAAAAGCTCTTCCTGCAATTTGTTCTGTAGTGCTTGTAACCGGTGCAGGCGGTATGTTTGGCGGTGTTTTAAGAGCTAGTGGAATAGGTGATGCGTTGGCTGGAACTTTAGCTAATTTAGGCGTTCCTGTTATTTTAGCTGGTTTTATAATAGCAGCAATTATTAGAATTGCTCAAGGTTCAGCTACTGTTGCACTTACTACAACAGCTGGTTTAATGGCACCAATTATTGCAGCAAATACATCAATTGCAGAATTTGATAAAGTTGCTATCGTTTTAGCAATAGCTTGTGGTAGTGTTGTTTGCTCTCATTTTAACGATTCTGGATTTTGGCTTGTAAAAGGCTTATTTGGTTTAGATGAAAAAACAACTCTTAAAACTTGGACTATGCTAGAAACTTTAATAGGTGTTATAGGTTTTGTATTTATACTTATAATTTTAGCTTTATTTAATCTTATATTTTAGTGTTTTTACTTTGGAATTTAAAATTATATTTTAAATTCCATTTTTAAAAAAATATTATTTTTTGTGTTAGTTCATATTATTATAATAACTTTATATATAGCCTTATAATATTATTCCATTTACTTAATTCTTAAATTATTTTATTATAATTTTATCTAACTTATAAAATTAAGTTTTATTTAAATTTTTAAGGAGAATTTATGGAAAAGTTATCTCGTAGAAGCTTTTTAAAAGGTGCAGCAGGAGTAGCAGCTAGTGCGTCAAGTTTAGGTGCTGTTGATTTTATTGGTGAAAACGCTATTCCTAAAATAGATGAAAGCTTAATTAGTGCTTCACATTTTGGAGCTTATCATCCAATTATTAGAAGTAGCAAAGTTGAAGGATTTAAGGCTTTTAATGGGGATTTTAAACCAACAACTCTTATGAATGGTGTAGTAAATAGAGTATATTCACAAGATAGAATTAAAAACCCAAGTGTTAGAAAAAGTGTTTTAGAAAAAGGATTTGAAAAAGCTCCTAAAAACTTAAGGGGTAAAGAAGAATTTGTTGAGATTACTTGGGAAAAAGCTTATGAATTAGTAGCTAATGAGCTTAAAAGAGTTTATGAAAAATATGGACACCATTCTGTGTATGGTGGTAGCTACGGCTGGTATTGTGTTGGAAATATAAATAACCCACAAAGTTTACTTGGAAGAATGTTAAATATTGCAGGTGGTTTTACAACAAGAACTTTAAATTATTCTTGTCATTGTATTAGTGCTATAACTCCACATATCACAGGTTACGATGAAGCAAATGCTAAACATACACCTTGGGACAATGTATTAGAACATTCAAAAGTAATTGTAATGTGGTCTACCGATATACTAAACACTAATCAAATTGCTTGGGGTGTTGCAACTCACGAAACATACCCATACATGGAAAAATTACAAGCATTAGTTAAAGATGGAAAAATAAAAGTAATTAATATTGACCCAGTATATAATGATACAGCAAGATTTTTAGGTGCAGAACAAGTATTTATTAATCCTACAACCGATGTTGCCTTAGTAGAAGCAATGTGTTATCATCTAATTAAAAACAATCTTCACGATGAAAAATTCCTTAAAAAATACACAGTAGGATTTGCTAAATTAAAAGAAAGATTATTTGATGAGAATAATCCAAAAACTCCTGAATTAGCAGAAAAAATTACAGGTATAAAAGCAGAAAAAATAAAAGAATTAGCAGAACTTATGGCTAAAA
>NZ_JAHCZD010000021.1:0-26792 GCF_018501175.1 Campylobacter sp. 2018MI10
CTGAACCATCTTTAGTTGGCTCTATATATAAAGCAAATGCATAGATAGTATAATCAATTTCTTTTTTATCTACTTCTCCATCGTTATTTCTATCGGCTGCTAAAAAATTACTCTTATACGCTACATCGCTAAACCACCCAGCTACAAAACTTGCTGCGTCTTTATCTAAAATAATTCCTTTATTAGTATCAATAAAATTATCTTCATTAAAAAATTCTTTTAATCTATTAATATTCTTGTCACTAAGTTTTACTCCGATATTGCTTTCATCAAATTTAAAAAATACATTGTAATTTTGCTCTTTACTTGTCTTAATCTCAAAATTATTTTTATTTATATTATCTTTTAAATTGCTAATATCTTTAGTATTTAATTCTTTAGTTTTAACATTATCAGCCCAAGCAAATGCTATATTTTTTACTTGCGAGATATCTATTTTCATAAGTTTTCCTTAATACTTTTACTAAAGTAATTTAGTAAAAGTATATTAATTTATATTTTAATATTTTGGTAATCTAGGTGGTTTCCAGCCTTCTTTTTGTGGCATTACTCTATCTCTTGCTGAAGAATTAAAAGCTGAACCCCAAGCACCTGACCAAGTAAGAAAGCTATAACCATTTGTATAACTATACCAAGAATACGCACTTACATTCGTAATAAAAGCTAAAATAGCTAAAACTACTTTTTTCATTGAAAATCTACTTTCATTAATGATTTGAATTATTATAATTTGATTTTAATTAATACTATTATTATTTTATTTAATGTTTTGATATATTGTAACTTTTAGTAATAATTAATTAAAAATAAAAAATTACACCTTAATATCAATTAATTTTGTATCGCTTAAATCTTTTTTAAATTCTTTCGTAAAATCTATAAAATCTCCTAGCTTATCATTTGTAATTAATTCTTTTAATTTATCTTCGCTTATTTTTAATTCATTACTTATGTTTTGGATATTAAATTTTTGTAATATTTCTTTTTCGTTATTATCTAAAGATTGTGATTTTTTAAGTTTTGCAATTATATTATTAAGTTTAATTTGTTCTTTTAATCTCTTAAGCTCTTCTTCTGCTATATTAAATTTAATTTTTTTATGTGGAATACTCATAAAAGAGTGATTTTCATCATCATATACA
Organism: Campylobacter sp. 2018MI10; assembly: GCF_018501175.1. Taxonomy (NCBI): domain Bacteria; kingdom Pseudomonadati; phylum Campylobacterota; class Epsilonproteobacteria; order Campylobacterales; family Campylobacteraceae; genus Campylobacter; species Campylobacter sp. 2018MI10. The sequence goes on from NZ_JAHCZD010000021.1 coordinate 1,143, forward strand.
ATCCCAAACTCATTTATATAATCTTTATCTTCCACATTCCAATATTCACCCGCTGTAACTTTGCCATCTAAGTCTTTGTCCATATCAATTATAATATCTAATGCCTCACTTAAATCAGACTTACCTTCAATACTATGAGCTATTCTATTTGAATCATAAGTTTCATCTATATTTGTTGCCTTTAGGAAATATTCTTTATTTTTATCTTGTAATAATTCATAATTTACATTAACTAAGTCAAACAAATTCCAAGCTTCTAAAGCCGTAATTTCTCCATCATTGTCTTTATCGGCTGCAAGATAATTTCTTGTATATGCCGTATCAGCAAACCAACCCACTACATAAGACGCTGCGTCTTTATCTAAAATAATTCCTTTATTAGTATCAATAAAATTATCTTCATTAAAAAATTCTTTTAATCTATTAATATTATTTTCACTAAGCTTTACCCCGATATTATCTTTATCAAGTCTAAAAAATACATTGTAATCTTGCTCTTTATTTGTCTTAAAGCTAAAAGAATTTGAATTAATACTTGCATTTAATTTATTTATATCAAGAGTATTTAATTCTTTAATTTTTATATCACTTTTCCTAGCAATAGCAGTATTTTTTACTTGCGAGATATCTATTTTCATAAAGTTCCTTAATGTTTATTACCCTAAACTAGCCCATTTTATTACAAAGAATTTAAATTAAAAATTAAGCTTTTATATCAAGTAATTTTGTTTCACTAAGAGTTATTGCAAAATTTCCACTAAAATTTACAAAATCATCTAATTTATTTTCACTTGCTAGGCTTTCTACTTTATCAGGACTTATATTTAGTTTATCACTTATAATCTGTTTTAATTTAAATTCGCTCTCATAAGGTGCAGGGTCAATTCCTAGTTGAATTAATACATCTTTATCACTTTGGTCTAACTTATCAACTCCAAGCTTTTTAATCTTGGCTATTACTTCAGTTAATTTTTCTTCAGCTTTTTCGGCAAGCTGCCTAGAATGCTTAGTAAGTCCATTTATCAAATCATCAAGGCTAATTGCAGGAGCACTAGAGCCACTTTCGCTCATAAAATCTTCAAAATATCCCTTTTCACCTACATCCATAAACTCACCAAATGTAATAATACCATCAAGATTTTTATCATCTCTTATAGCATCATTGATAGAATTTGAAATATCTGAATAATAACCATCATTTTTTGGTAAAAAATCACTTTTCTTATAAGTTTTTGTAATAGAATTTGAAACTATATATTTTTCTTTGGTTTTTTCATCGCTTATGAGAACTGCATCTTCATCAAATCCACTTAATGTATTCCTTGCTTCTTTGTGAGTTAATTCTCCGTTATTGTCAATATCTGATTCAAGAAATTTTTGTTTATATGCAATATCACTAAACCATCCAGCGACATAAGAAGCTGCATCTTTATCTAAAATAATTCCTTTATTAGTTTTAATGAAATTATCTTCATCAAAAAAATCTTTTAATTTTTCAATACTAGCTTCATTTAATTTCACTCCAATGTTTTCATTACCAAATTTAAAATAAGTATTATAATCTTGTGCTCTATTTGTTTTAACGCTAAAAGAATTGCTCTTTATACTAGCATTTATACTTGCTAGTTCTTGTGTGCTTAACTCTTTTTTAGCAATATTATCTTGCCACATAATTGGAGTGTTAGAAGTATTGTTAATATAGTGTTTCATAAATAATCCTTAATGTTTATTACTTTAATTAAATATTTAAAAACATAACGGCAATAAAGTCTGCCATTAAATCAATAATTCATACACATATACTTGCGATATTTATAGCTATAACCACAATTAATTGGTCTTTAATATCTTTTAGAATACTTACAAAAAAGCTATCTTAAAATACCAAAACTTATGATACGAACTAGTATTTTTGTGAAATTAAATATATTAAAATTGATTTGAATTATTATAATTTGATTTTATTTAATACTATTACTATTTTATTTAATATCTTGATAAATTGTAACTTTTAGTAACATTAAATTAAAAAAAATATTTTAAACCTTAATGTTAATTAATTTTATATTATTTAATTCTTCTAAAAAGTCTTTAGTAAAATCTATAAAATCATCTAATTTATTATTTTTAACTAATTCATTTATTTTATCTTCACCTATTATATTTATTAGATTAATTTCTATATTTAAAGAATTTAAGATTTTTTTCTCATCTTCACTAAGCTTACTATAATCATCATTATTTATTTTTATAAGAGCATTGGCTAAATCGCTTTGTCTTTTAATGTCTTCTTGAGTTGCTTTAGTAATACTTTGTTGCAATTTATTTTTATCAATATTATTCATAATTATTTCTACTACATAATTAATCCCAGCTACTCCGTTTTTCTCCAGACCTGTTATTGCTAAATCATAATTTTTATCATCTTGAATATAATAATTCATCATATTACTAATACTTGTATAGTTTTGCAATTCTCCTAAAAGCTCCAGACAATCTATATCAGTTTTACTAATATTAGTAAAAACATTGCTATTTGGAAATTGAAGTTTTATATCTAACATTTCAGTTTTATTTAAAACACCATTTTTATTAATATCTGCATTTAAATAGTTTTGCTTAAAAGCAACATAATTAAACCAAGAACCAACATAAGAAGCAGCGTCTTTTTGCAAAATCAATTTATCATCAAAATATTTAAAATTATCTTCATTAAAAAATTCTTGTAATTTTTCACGATTTTTATTGCTTAAATCAAATCCTATTGTTTTTTGATTAAAAGAAAAATAAGTATTGTAAAAATCATTTTTATTAGTTTTATACTCGGTATTATATATACTTTTTACATCAGTAGCCTTTACTTGCTCTGCTTGATTAAAAACAACTTGGTTTAAAGCTCTAATATCTTTACACACAACATTCAAAATAGGCTTAGTAATATTAGTATTTGATAATCTCATATTAATCCTTTTAGGTAAGACAATTGCTTACCTAAAATAACCTATTCCAATTATCCCTAATAGTCATACCTTGCATAGCACAAGTATATAACGTTGCACACTTAAATTTAAAGGTATTATTTGTTGGAGGATAACCATAATAAGACATATCTCCAAATCTATTATAAGAATATGCGCTAGCACTCGTAATAAAACCTAAAGCCAAAATAGCTAAAACTGCTTTTTTCATTGAAATTCTCCTTTCATTAATGATTTGAATTATTATAATTTGATTTTAATTAATACTATTATTATTTTATTTAATATTTTGATATATTGTAACTTTTAGTAACATTAAATTAAGTAAATTAAAAATATTTAATTTTTAACCCCTAGCAATGTTAGAAATGTTTTAGAATATATCTTATAGCTATATTAAATTGATTGTTAATATTCAAATCAGCACTGAAAATTCTTTCATAACCTAGATTTAATCTCAAATCGTTATTTAGATTATAATCTTAACTAATATTAAAATAAAATTGATTGTTTTTTTGCTTTGTAAATTCTAAGCTATAAAAAGGCTTTTTAATAATAATTTTTAAAAAGCCTTTTGAAATTCAAATCTCTTTGCCTAATTTAAAGCCAAGTTCTTCTAAGCATTTGCTAAGATAATCTTTATCATCGCAATCAATGATAATTGTTTTTAAATCATCACTAAAAGTAATATTATTAAACTCATCTTCTAAATTATCTTTAATTTTTTTAACACAATGAGAGCAATTTACATTAAATATTTCATATTTTTTCACGAACTTGCTCCTTTTAATTGTTTTCCGTATTTAGGGAATTTAAGTTTTTTAATAGCTGTGCTTTCTATTTGTCTTACACGCTCACGAGTGATTTTTAACTCACTTCCTATCTCTTCAAGAGTTCTATCACTCTCATCATCAGTTAGTCCAAAACGAAGTTTAATAACGGTTTTTTCCCTTTCATTAAGTTGCTCTAAAACTCCATTTATTTGCTCTTTTAAATCTTCTTTTAAAATATGCTCAAGCGGACTAATGCTACTTCTATCTTCTACACTATCACCAAATCTTCCATCATCATCACTTCCAACAGGTGCGTCAAGACTTACAGGTTCTTTTGCTATTTTCATAACTTGCTTAACCTTATCTTCACTCATACCTATTTCTTTAGCAATTTCATCAATTGTAGGCTCTTTTCCACATTCTTGAACACGCTTTTTACTAAATTTATTAATCTTATTAATCGTATCAATCATATGGATTGGAATTCTAATTGTCCTTGCTTGATCAGCTACCGCACGGCTAATTGCTTGTCTAATCCACCAAGTAGCATAGGTTGAGAATTTATATCCACGCTTATATTCAAACTTATCAACCGCTTTCATAAGACCGATATTTCCTTCTTGAATAAGGTCAAGAAATGCTAAACCACGATTAGTATAGCGTTTAGCAATACTTACAACTAATCTTAAGTTTGACCTAGCCATCTTACCTTTTGCAGTATCGCTAATATTTTTACCACGCTTGATTTGCTCTAAAATCTCTTTTAATCTTTCTTTATCCATATCAAAGCAATTTTCACTAGCTTCTTTTGTCTGGAATAGCTTTTTAATCTCCATATAAGTGCTAACCATAGTATTTTCTAAAGCTAATTCTGTGATTTCTTCTTTACTTAAATTAGTAATATTATCTAAGATTTTTTTATGTCTTTCTTTTAATTCATCACTAAACATAGGCAAACGATATTCTAAGCGTTTTAATTCTTTATCAAAATCTACATCACTTTTTAAAACCGTTTCCATAGATTTTACGATTTCATTAATTAGTTTAGAAGTTGGCCCTAAAGCTAATAATTTTTCTTTTAAAATATTCTTTTTGAAAGCAATATTTATATGATTTTGCAATTCATCTTTGCTAAGTTGCTCTTTATGTGAGCTTTTTAACCATTCTTTTTTTGCCTTTTCTAAAGCTTTAAAGCTTTCAATTACTTTAATTGCTCTTTTATCTTCCTTTAAAGATTTTACAGGCTTTCTTTCTTCATCGCTATCATCTAATTCATCTTCTTCTAAATCTTCTTCATTTTCATCTTCATCATTATCAAAATTCTTAAACAATTCTTTCACACGACGCTCGCGATTAATTAAAGCATCTTTATAGTCTAATATGAAATCAATTAGATAAGGAACGCTACAAAAAGCGTCAATTATAATATCTTCGCCAAGTTCAATTCTTTTGCTTATTTCAACTTCTTCTTCTTTGCTAAGCAAATCAATCTGCCCCATCTCTCTTAAATACATTCTAACAGGGCTTTCACTTCTACTAATTTCGCTTAAATCATAATCTTTGCTTAAATCGCCTTCTAATTCATTTTCTCTTAATAATTCTCTTTGTTTTGCTCTTTCTTTTGCTTCTTTTAGATTTCTCATTTTAGCAATTTCTGCCGAGCTTAGAAGATTTACATTATATTCTTTTACTAAATTCTTAATAGTCTTTATATTTGCTGCTGTTGGAGCTTTTTTAAATAACTTAACTATCATCTCATAAGTTAAATAATCATCTGTATTGTCCTTAAACAAAACCTCTAATTCTTTATCTAAATCTGCCATTTTTGCTCCTTTTTGAAAAAACTTACATTATACAAAAGATTAATAAATTAAGCATTATTAAAAACTATTCTAACCAATTAATTAGGCTTTTATTTTTTGATTTTAAGTATTCATTACATTTTAAAAAATGTTGATTGTTAAAAAATTTACCCCTTGCAAGTGGGCTTGGATGAGCCGAGCTTAATATTAAATGCCTTTTAGTATCAATATATTTTGCATAATTATTTGCAAAACTCCCCCACAACATAAAGACTAAATTATCATAATCATTATTAATTCTTTGTATAACATAAAGGAAAAAATCTTCCCATAAATGCTTGTGAGAATTAGGTTTGCTCTTTTGCACGCTTAAACTTGCATTTAATAATGCCACGCCTTGTCTTGCTAAATAGCTCAAATCACTTTGTAAAAATACAGCTTCATTTGGATAATCATTTAAGATTTCTTTAAAAATATTTCTTAAACTAGGTGGAATTTTAATACTAGATGAAAACGCTAAACCATCAGCACTTCCATCGTGATATGGGTCTTGTCCTATAATCACTACTTTTGGAATTTCACATAATTTAAAGGCTTTAAATAAATCCTTTTTTTGTGGATAAATTATATTATTTTCATATTCGTAATCTAAAGCCTTTAAAAGCTCTTTACCCTTAGCAGTAGCTAAATAATCATCTACTATATTTAGCACAAAAGCTCCTTCTATGTAATAAACTTAAGCCGTGAATTTTAATAGCTTCTATGTGAGCTTTGGTTCCATAGCCTTTATGAGATTTAAAATCATATAAATTATCATCTAAATTAGCCATAAAATTATCCCTACTAACCTTAGCTAAAATACTAGCAGCCATAACGCAAGGCTCTATCTCATCAGCATTTATTAGAGTTTTTATACCCATTCCATAATCAGTATTACCATCAAATAATAATTCATCTTTTTCAAAATGTTCTATAATTTCTCCTAAAGCTTTTTGATAAGCCGCTCTAATTCCATTTAAATCTATATATTCATTATCAACAAAAACTACTAAATAATCAGAGTTTTGCTTAATTATCTCATACAAATTCTCACGCTTTTTTGCACTTAGTTTTTTACTATCATTTAATTCGTTTATATTTATTTTTAGCTTACAAGCTGCAAGCACTAATGGACCTGCAAACGCTCCACGCCCAGCTTCGTCAATCCCAATCATTTAATTCCTTTGAAATTAGCCAAGTATTTAAAGTAAGTCCTATAAATCTAATTTCATCATTAACGAAATTAAATTGCTCGTTTAATGATAAAACTAAGATATTTTTAAGCCCTAATTCTTTGGCTTTTTTGCTTAATTTTTTGCTTTTTAGTTTTATAAAATCTTTATTAGTAAAAGCTTCGCATAGTATTCCTAAACTAGCCGAACTAATAATAAAATTTATATCATCATCATAAAAAATCTCATCATAAACCATCAAAAGTTCATTAGCTATTAAATTCTCATAAGTTTTAGAAAAATCCTTTTTAAAACTAAGTGAGTTTTTCATTGAAAAATCATAAAAATAAGGCTTTTTTAGATTTTTTTTAATATGCTTTACCCAATGCAATAAAAATCTATCTTCTAAAGAATACACGCATTTAAAAAAATCATTTTTTGCTATTTTTTTATGTTTTAAAAACTCACTAAAAAGACTTAAAATACTTGTTTGAACGCCTATTTTTAAAGCTAATTCTTTAAGAGTGATTATTTCGTTTTCGCTTAAATGTTGTTTTAAAATAGCTTGAGTATTTAAAGCAGCGTTAAGCGGGTCTAAATCCACATTAGCAGGATTTTGCCCTAATAATAAATAATTTGATAAATGCTCGCTAGGGCTATAATTTTTCTTTGAAAATGAAATAAATTCTTCATAATCTAAAAAATTAAGCCTTATTTTAATAAAGTCTTTATAAGAATAATTTTTATTAGAGCTTAATATATAACAACGCTCTAAATTTCCTAATTCAAATTCTAAAAAAGGCTCATTTATTATTAGATTTTTGATTTTATTTTTTTCTATGAAGCTTTTAAAATCAGCATTTATAAATCTTAAATCACTCATATTAATATAAGTAAATTCATCTAAATTATAAAATGCTAAAGATTTTTTACCACTAGAAATTGCCCCATAAATTAGGGCAAATCGTGGTAAGGTATCTAGTTTTCTTGGTTTTAAACCATCTTTGTTTATTTTAAATTGTAAAAAACTATCTAGGCTCATAGCTTAGGACTAGCGTCTAAAAACTCATTAGCCTTATCGCCGTATCTTTTGAAATTCTCTATAAACATTTTTGCTAATTTATCTCTTGTAGCTATGAAATCAGCTTCATTTTCCCAAGTTTTAATAGGATTTAATAATCTTTCATCAACCCCATCTAAACTCTTTGGCACTGCTAAATTAAATACATCATAATTGTAATATTCACAATTTTGAATAGAGCCATCTAAAATAGCGTTAATGCAAGACCTAGTCGCTTTTATACTCATTCTTTTACCAACGCCATAACTTCCACCGCTCCAACCGGTATTTACTAAATATACATTTACATTGTGTTTTTTAATCTTTTCGCCCAATAATTTCGCATAAACACTAGGACTAAGCGGCATAAATGGTTCGCCAAAACAAGCAGAAAATGTAGCAACAGGCTCTTTTATACCACGCTCAGTTCCTGCAACTTTTGCAGTATATCCACTTAAAAAATAATACATTGCTTGAGTGTTGTTTAGTTTTGATACAGGAGGTAAAACACCAAAAGCATCAGCACATAAGAAAATTATATTAGATGGATGACCTGCTTTTAAGCTTGGTTCGTGATTTTCAATATGCTCTATTGGATAGCTTACACGAGTGTTTTCTGTCTTACTAGCATCACAAAAATCAACTTCTTTAGTGCAAGTTATAACTACATTTTCAAGTAAAGCATTTCTCTTAATCGCTGCGTAAATTTCAGGCTCACTATTTGGGTCAAGATTAATACATTTTGCATAGCAACCTCCTTCGTAGTTAAACACACCATTATCATCCCAACCATGCTCATCATCACCTATTAAAGCACGATTTGCGTCTGTGCTAAGAGTAGTTTTACCTGTGCCACTAAGACCAAAGAATAAGCAAACATCTCCATCTTTACCAACATTCGCACTGCAATGCATACTCATCTTACCTTGTAAAGGCAGCCAGTAATTCATCATAGAAAACACACCTTTTTTCATCTCGCCACCATACCAAGTGCCAAGAATTAATCCTATGTTATTTTCTATATCAAATCCTACGAATACATCGCTATTTAAATCTTGATATTTATACATTTCATTTTTTAATTTGCACGCATTTATGATTACAAAATCAGGTTTGAAGTCTTTAAGTTCTTCATCACTTGGGCGAATAAACATATTTTTAACAAAATGTGCTTGCCACGCAATTTCTGTTATAAATCTTATTTTTTTTCTACTATCAAGGCTAGCTCCGCAAAATACATCCATAACATAAAGCTTTTTGCCATTTAAATATTCTTTTGCTCTTCTTAAATTATCATCAAAAATATCTTTAGTGCAAGCTCTATTTACATTGCCCCACGCTATATTTTCACTTGATGGATGAGAATTTACAAAATACTTATCCTTAGGGCTTCTACCCGTAAAAATACCTGTATCAACTGCAAATGTGTCATTTTGACAAACTTCACCTTCACGGCACTCTAACTCGTGAGCTCTTAACTCATCATAACTTAAATTGTAAAAAATCTTCTCCGGCTTTATGCCTAAATCTTCTAACATTTTTAACTCCTGTAAATAAAAATTGCCTAATTCTACTTTAAAAAACTTCCTAAGGGGTAAAAATTATTAATTAATATCAAAATTATTATAATTGGTGTTACAAATCTTAAAAAAATAAAATAAAACTTAGTTAAATTTTTGCCAAATATAGGTAAAAAGATTTTAAAGAATGAATATCTTTTCATTAAAAATCCAGCATAAATACTAGAAAACAACACTCCTAAAGGAAGCATTATATTACTTGTGAAAAAATCTAAAGCATCAAAAGTATTAAAGCTAAGCTTATTAGCCATTCCAAGAAGAGCTAAAATACCTATTATATAAACAAAAATTCCAATAATAATCAAAGCTTTTTTTCTACTCATTTTATTTTCAAGATAAAAAGTAAATGGCTCAATCATAGAAACAGCACTCGTAATTCCTGCAAAAAATAAAGCTATAAAAAAGCTAAATGATAAAATTTCGCCTAAAAAACCAAATTTTGAAAATAAAGTAGCAAGGCTAACAAATACAAGTCCTGCTCCACTCTCATTAGGATTTGCTCCGAATTTAAATACAAAAGTAAAAACAATAAGCCCCATCATAAGACCTATTAAAAGATTTATAAACACTACAAATAAACTTGATTTTAAAATATTAGTTTTTTCATCTAAACTAGCAGCATAAGTGCTAATACAACCTATCCCAAGACATAAAGTAAAAAGACTAAGTCCTAAAGCATCAAGCAAAGAATTAAGCCCTAATTTAGAAAAGTCAGGTTTAAATAAAAACTCACACGCATCTAAAAATCCATCTTGAGTAAAGCTAAAACCTAGCATTAATAAAAGTATTACAAATAATGCAGGCATTAAAATCACATTTAATTTCTCAATCCCATTAATTATCCCGCGACTAACTATATAAATAGTCATAAAAAAGCAAATGCTAAAGCAAATTATGCTAATAAATAAATTCTCGCCTATTGCATTATTAAAAAGCGCTCCTGCTTCATCTAAGGTATTAGGTAAAGAAAAACTTAAAAATATATAGTGAAATACTAAAGATAAAACCACTAAATAAAACGATAATACAAGTATGCCAGTAAGCATAAAAACTCCACCCATTTTGCATAATTTTGGCTTAAATCTAGCAAGGGTAAAATAACTTGTAGCTAAATCACTTTTAGTAATTTTTCCTAATGCAATTTCTGCTAAAAATAAAGATAAACCTAAGGTTAAACATAAGAATAAATAAAGTAAAACAAAGGCCGAACCACCATTAGTCCCAACCATTGTAGGAAATTTCCACGCATTTCCAAGTCCAACAGCACCACCCGCAAGGGCTAAAACAAAACCTACTTTAGAAAAAGTGCTCCTAGCTGAGCCAAAGTAAACTCCTCATAATAATCTCCTTTTTTTAAAAAATAAGCTAAAATAATAACCTAAAAGATAGCAAAATGCAAGGGAATTAAAAATTATTTGTATATTTTGAATAAAAATATTAATTTTAATGATATTTTAAGATTAATTGCCCAAATCAATATGATAAAAGCTTTAAATAATTTCAAAACTAAGCAAAATAGAATAAGCCGTAAATGTCAATAAACCTACTAAAATCAATACAAATATGATAATTTTGAAAATATTCAAAACAAATTCCTTAGAATATAAATAATTTATTAAATTTTTAAATTGATAATGATTATAATACCCCCCCCCATTAACAAAAGTAAATAAATTAAAAATTTTTTGAAATATTTTTATATTGGAATTTAATTTAAAATAAGAACTTCAGGTTCTAAAAGTATGTTAAATTGCTTTAAAACCTCATCTTGTGCTAGATTTATCAAATACAATGCGTCTTCAAAACTAGCTTTATTAAAATTTATTAAGAAATTTGCGTGCATTTCGCTAATCTTTGCACCGCCTTTTACCTTGCCTTTAAGCCCTGCTTTATCAATCAATGCTCCTGCACTAAAGCCTTGTGGGTTTTTAAAAATACTACCAAAACTAGCACCTTTTGGCTGATTTTCTCGCATTTTGCTAAATTGCTCTACTAATTCAAGGCTAAAACCTTTATTTAATCTAAGCCTAATAGCATAAATTGTGCCTTTTATATCACTATTTCTATAAGTAAAATTTGGCTTAATCCATTCATTATCAACATTTACTTCTAAAATATAATTTTTTATTTCAAATTCTTTCATTCCTGCATTCATTTTAGTAATACCGCCCATTTGTCCTGGTAGGTGTGATAAGAATTCTAAACCTGTTAGATTGTTTTTCTTACAATAGTTAAATAATTTATATGAGCTAGTTCTAGCCCCTATTTCTAAATAGTCATTATATTCTTTAATATATTCGTATTTTTTGCCTAAAATTGCAAGATTTTTAGGCTGATTGATTAGCAAATTACTAGCATTTCCAATGACTAAATAATCGTGTTTAATCATCTCATCAATTACTTTTACTTCACAATTTGCGCCGATTTTTACGCTTGAGTATTTTGAAAAATCAATTATCATAATCGCCTTGAATGCTTAGTAATTCAAAATAATCTTTTTGCAATTGTGCGTTGGTTTTATTAAGCTCGTATATTTGATTTTTTAGCTTTTCTATCCTTGCATCTAGCATCATAGTTGTCTCTATTGATGATTTAGAAAACAATATCGCAAAAAGTCCAAAAAATAAAATAAATACATAAAGGGCAATTTCTAAAATGCCCTTTGTAAAAATCTTTAAATTAGACTTTTTATAATTATGATTGTCTAATAATTCTTGCATTAAAATCCTGCTTCAATTTCAAGCAATCTATTATATTTAGCTGTTCTTTCTCCCCTTGCAGGAGCACCTGTTTTAATATACTTGCAAACTAATGAAAAATCAGCTATGAAATTATCTTCACTCTCCCCACTTCTATGGCTCATTATAGTATTATAACCATTTGCGTGAGCTAGTTTAATAGCGTCTATTGTTTGAGAAATTGAGCCAATTTGATTAGGCTTAATTAAAATCGCATTTGCCATACCTTCATCAATGCCTTTTTGTAATAATTTAACATTAGTTACAAATAAATCATCTCCTACTAATTGTGTTCTTGAGCCGATTTTTTTAGTTAAATTAACCCAGCCTTCATAATCTTGCTCTGCAAGTGCATCTTCTATGCTTAAAATAGGATATTTTAATAATTTTTCATACTCATTAATCATCTCATCGCTGCTTAGCTTTTTGCCCTCATAATCATATTTTCCATCACTATAAAGCTCACTTGCTGCAACATCTAATGCTAGATTGATTTTGCCACTAAAACCTGCTTTATTAATAGCTTCTAGTAATAATTCAATAGCTTCTTCATTACTTCTTAAATTAGGTGCAAATCCACCTTCATCTCCTAATGCTGTGCTTAAGCCTTTTTTCTTTAAAATATCTTTTAAAGTATGATAAGTAATTGCACTTGAGAATAATTTTTCTTTAAAAGTATCAAAACCCGTTGGAAGCAACATAAACTCTTGAATATCTATATTATTATCAGCATGAGCTCCACCATTTAATACATTTAGCATAGGTGTAGGAAGTGCGTTAAACTCTCCACATAAATATCTATATAATGGTAAATTACTAGCATTTGCTCCTGCTTTTGCAACTGCCATTGAAATTCCTAAAACTGCATTAGCACCTAAGCTAGAATAATTACTCGTGCCATCAACTGCTAATAAATGCTCATCAATTTCTCTTTGATTAAATACGCATTTGCCTATAAGTCCAGCTGCAACATGCTTAGCATTATTTACTGCTTTACTTACGCTTTTACCGAAGAAATAGCTCCCACCATCTCTTAATTCTAAAGCTTCATTAATCCCTGTGCTAGCACCACTTGGAACTATTGCTTCACCACTTATACCATTTTCTAAAACTACCTTAACCTTAACGCTAGGATTACCCCTGCTATCTAGCACTTCAAGTGCATCAATCTTCGCTATTTTCACCAACTTCTCCTTCTAATGTAATATCATCGCCTATACTAGCTTTAATTTTTTCTGCAATTTCATTTGCTATTTCTTTGTTTTCTTTTAAGAAAATTTTAGCATTTTCTCTACCTTGACCTAGTTTATTACCACCATAGCTAAGCCAAGCACCACTTTTATCTACAATATCAAGCTTAATACCATAATCAATTAATTCGCCTTCGTAGCTAATGCCTTCTCCATACATAATATCAAATTCTGCTGTTTTAAATGGAGGTGCAACTTTATTTTTAACTATTTTTGCTTTTGTTCTATTTCCAATAGGCTCTTCGCCTTGTTTTAATGTAGCTGTTTTTCTAATATCAATTCTCACACTTGCATAGAACTTAAGTGCATTTCCGCCTGTGGTTGTCTCGGGGCTTCCATAACCTGTTTGACCTATTTTCATACGAATTTGATTTATGAAAATTACCATTGAGTTCATCTTGCTAACTACTGAAGTAAGTTTTCTTAAAGCTTGGCTCATAAGTCTTGCTTGAAGACCTACATGAGTATCTCCCATCTCTCCATCAATTTCAGCCTTAGGAGTAAGTGCAGCAACACTATCTACTACTATAAGTTCTACCGCTCCACTACTTGCTAAGCGTTCTACAATCTCTAATGCTTCTTCTCCGCAACTTGGTTGAGATACTAAAACATCATCAATATTTACGCCTAAATTCTTAGCATACACAGGGTCAAGTGCGTGTTCAGCGTCAATAAAAGCACAAGTATAACCCATCTTTTGAGCTTGAGCTACGATTTGAAGTGTTAGCGTTGTCTTACCACTACTTTCTGGCCCATAAATCTCTACTATTCTTCCTTTAGGAACTCCACCAATTCCAAGTGCAATATCTAGCCCAAGTGAGCCTGTAGAAATTGGCTCAGCCTTTACAATAGGCTTATCTCCAAATCTAACAATAGCACCTTCTCCACAAGCTTTATTAATGCCTTTTAATGCAGCTTCAAGGGCTTTTGCCTTATCTTCAATTACTGCTGTTTCTTTTGCTTTTGCCATACCTTTCCTTTTTTTAATTTCTTAATTTGATTTTTAACCTAAGATTATAAATAAATAAGAATATTGCAATAAACATAGCTATTAAAAATGCGTCTCTTGGATGATGAAGATTGAAAATATGTTCTAATAATTCATCTATTAATGGACTAGAAAATTGTCCGCTAAATGTCGCAATACTAGCTAATGCCATATTTGTAGCTAGGTTTTGTTTTTTACTTCTAGTGCTAATTTGTGAAAACAAAAATGGTAAGCTAAAGCCAACTGCAAGACCATTTAAAATAGCTGCAATTATTCCTATTATTAGCATTAAATTAATTCCTGCGATTTCTATATGTTCGCTAAATCTTATAGCAAAAAGTAAAAAGGCTAAAATATAAATAAATGCTCCTAAGATTTTGATTTTTGTTCTAATTTTTTTAACAACTTTATGTAAATTCATAGAAGCAATTGCACCAAACAAGCCATTAAATCCCATAATTACACCAATAAAACTTGCGCTAATGATTTGCTCTTTTTGATAAATTATTGAAAAGTTATTCGTAAAATTAAAAAACAAAACTTGGACTAAAAATAAATTAATATAAATTCCACTAAGATTTTTTATATTTCTTAAATCTATTTTCTTTTTCTTCTCCGCTATTTTTATATTAGGTAAAAAAATCATATTTAAAACAAATAAAACCAAAGCAAAAAGATATATTAAAAAGCTATATTGCCAAGAAATTGACGCTAAAAAGCCAGAAAAACTAACGGTAATAACTGCTCCTAGTTGATTACACATTGCACTAAGTCCCATTAGTTTTCCTTGCTCTTCTTTTTTAAATAAAAAGCCAAGTAAAGAAACACTTAATGGCATTAAAAAGCCAGTGCCTAAGCCTAAAATCGCTCTAAACACCAAAACCTGAATTATGTCATCTAAGAAAAACGGAGCAACCCCGCCAACTATAAACAATATAAAACCTATAAAAGCAAGTTGCTTAACGCTTAAATAATTTGCTAATTTTGCAAAAATTAAGCTTGAAAAGATAATAAAAAGTGAAGGTAAAGTAATAATTAATTTAATAAGTAATTCACTATCATTTGAAAAATGCTTAGCAATAAGTCCTAAAGCAGGTGCAACGGCAGCTCCACCTGTAACGGTTGCTAAGGAAATACTTAAAATTGAGATTTTTAGCATATTCATTGAAGTTTCCTTAAGATTTATATAAAAAAACTATAATGAAAAAAATCAAATTAAAGGCAAATAATGAGAATTACACTACTTAATTACACCCCACTAAATATCTGTTCTCACGCTATGAGAACTTGTTGGCAAAGCTTTGATAAAGGCGATAACGGAGGAGAAAAAGACTGCGAACTAATAAATCGTATCGGAAATATTTATAAGCACTCTAGCACGCTTGAACATTTAAATTATAATTTTTATATTCAAGGCATTTCAAGAGCTTGTTTGCAAGAATTAGCAAGACACCGCCACGCAAGTTTATCAGTAAAAAGCACTAGATATACTCTAAAAGAACTAAGAAATGAAAGTGAGTTTAAGGAATTTGATTTTGCTAATGCACAAAAATATATTGTGCTAACTGGAAATCGCTTGGTTGATAATGCTAGTATTTGTGCTTTAGAAAAACTAAGAATTATTTTAAATACCGAAGGAATGACACAAGATATTGCTAAATATGCCTTGCCAGAATGTTATAAAACCGAGCTTACTTGGAGTATAAATGCAAGAGCTTTACAAAATTTCTTAACTCTTAGAACTAGTAAAGCTGCACTTAAAGAAATTAGAGAACTTGCATTTAATATCTATGAAGCTTTACCTAAAGAGCATAAATTCATTTTTAAAGGTTGCTTAAATGAAGCAAATTAGCCTAGCTCATAGCCCTGATGCTGATGATATTTTTATGTATGCGGCAATTCGCTATGGTTGGATAAGTTCGGAGTTTAATTATACTAGCGTTGCTGATGATATAGAAACGCTAAATAAAGCAAGTTTAAATAATATTTATGATGTTTGTGCAATTTCTTTTGCTGTGTATCCTAAAATTCAAAGCGAATATGCCTTGCTAAGATGTGCTACTAGTTTTGGCAATGGCTATGGTCCAAAACTAATCACTCTAAAAGATAAGGTTTTAAAACCTAATTTTAAAGTGGCTTTAAGTGGGGAAAATACCACAAATGCTTTAATTTTTAAACTAGCATATCCTAATGCAAGAATTACTTATATGAACTTTTTAGATATAGAAAAAGCTGTTTTAGATGGTAGTGTAGATGCTGGGGTGCTAATTCATGAGAGTATTCTTAATTTTAGTGATAAATTAAGAGTTGAGCGTGAGATTTGGGATATTTGGGCGGAGTTTTGCAAGGCTGAATGTGGCGAAGTGCTTACCTTACCACTTGGTGGAATGGCAATACGCCGCTCTTTAATGCTAAGTGATGCGATTAAAATTGAAAATGAGCTAACTCGTGCAGTAAAAGTCGCTACTCAAAATAAAGCTTTATTAAGTCGTATATTGCTTGGCAAAAACGAAGTGAGAGTAAATGAAGATGAGCTTAATAAATATCTAAGTCTTTATGCAAACGATGATAGTATTAGCCTAAAAGATGAGCAAATAAAATCACTTGAAGTATTGTTTAAATTAGGTGAGCGAGTTGGCTTTAGTCCTTGTGATGTAAGGCTTAATCTAATTCCAAGCGAATACGAAAGCTTAAGAAATTCATGAAAAATCTTTTAATAATAGTAGATTTTCAAAATGATTTTGTAACAGGCTCTTTAGGGTTTTTAAAGGCACAGAATTTAGAAAATATCATCTTAGAAAAATATGAAAAATATCTTAAAAATAATGATGAGATAATCTTTACTATTGATACACATAATGATGATTATTTAGACACTATAGAAGGGCAAAATCTACCTATTAAACATTGTATTAAAGGCACAAATGGGATAGAAATTTATGGAAAATTAAATGAGTTTTCTAAAAATCATTTATGCTTTTATAAAAATACTTTTGGCTCAATTGAACTTGGAAATTATCTAAGCAATAAAAACTATAAAAATATTGAAATAGTTGGACTTGTAAGTAATATTTGTGTCTTATCAAATGCAGTAATTGCAAAATCTGCACTTCCTAATGCAAATATTTTTATAGATAAAAACGCAACCGCTAGTTATGATGAAGACTTACACCAAAAGGCTTTAGATATTTTAAAAAGTCTTCATATAAATATTATTTAAAAAATACTTAATTCAAATTCTAAAATTGAATTTGAATTAAATCATATTAATTTATGCTAATTTATCTAGCGTTTTATTCTTTAGCAAATCTTTTACTATATCAGCACTATCGTGAGTAAAATCACCTAAAAACTCATCACTTTTTGCCATTTTCTCATCTATATAAGTCTTATCAACATTTAAAAAATTAGCGTAATGCTCGTTAGCTTTATCACTAGCTTTGTTAAATTGCTCTAAAAGTTGAGGATTTTGCAATGAATTTGGGTCAATGTTTAAGATTTCAAGTTTATCTAAATCAGCCTTACTAAGTGCTTTTACTCCGTTTGTATTAATTGTGTTTTTAATCCTTGTTAGGCTTGATAGTGCGTTTGCGATTTCTTGCTTTTTCTTTGCTTCTTCATCATCAACATTAGTGCTTTTTATTTCATTTGATGCTAGATTTACATTTTGAGTGCTTGTATTTTGTGTGTTTAGGTTTTGTGGATTTTTATTAGCTGCAAATTCTTCGCTCTCACCTAAAGTTATCGTATCATCAAAATCACTATTTGATAATATTGTTTGATTTAATGCTTCATCAATATTTTTAGGCACAGAATCTAAAATCGTAGTATTATCAGCTAAAAAACGCTCAATTTTTTGATAACTTTGATAATTTTGCGGATTTGTTCCATCTAAACTAAACTTAGCTACTACATTAAGCTCTAATAATTCATCTTTATTTAAAAAATCATTATTGTTTTTATTAGCAGCTACATATCCCCTAGCATAAGCAATATCACTAAACCAACCACTTATATATTTTTCTGCATTACCATTTAAAATAATACTGCCATCTTCACGCTTATAAAAGTCTTTGCTATCAAAATGGCTTTTTAATTTATCTAAACTCTCATCACTAATACTTGCAGAACTTATGCCATTTTTACTTTCAAAATATATTTTATTGCCACTATTATTGCCTGTTTTTATATCATCAATTTTATTATTTTTGATATTTTCATCAATTTGTTTTAATTCGTTTTCGCTCTTTACTCCACCAAAACTCTCGCCCATTTTATGATAAGTATTATTATAAATATTAGATAAATTAACTTGCATTAAATCTCCTTTTTAAATAATTAATTTTCGTTTAATTTTATTTAATGATACTTAAAAATTTTTGAAAATTATTACAATAATTACTTATATATTTATATTAAATTTCATTCTTTAAACAAAATGAAAATTCTTTAGCAAAAAAGTTTATATTGATATTTCCTTTTTCACAAGGAGTGATTATTTTGCAATTTTGATAACAAGGCAAAATCCCATAAAATTCTAATACTTTAAAATTATCATTACGAACACTAATTTCATTAATGCCTTGTGATTTTAGCTCTTTTGCTAATTCTTTATTTAAATGATAATTTTTAGCAAAATGCTCGTTTTCATCAACAAATCTATATAAAAATGGATTAAATATCACAAATAAAAAGCTAATCACTAAAGAAATTAATACAAAAAATAATATCACATTATGTTTTGCTCTAAATTGTGGTAAATGCACTTTAAAAGAAGTTAAAAAATTAGCAATTATTAAAGGTATAGCAGGTAGTAAAAATGGTAAAAACTCGGCAATTTCTGGCTTTTGTCTAAATGATAATAATAAGCATATTATAAAAGCACTCGCACTTATACAATATAGCAAGTCCTTTTTACCCTTAAAACTAATATAATAAATCGTATAGAAAAAATACAAAAATAAAGGCGGAGAAAACACAGCCGACATAATAGCAAGTGAGTCTAAAAAATACCCCCTAGGTCTGCCTGAAAAATCATATCCATACATTATAAAAGTAGCAAACATTAGTAAAATTGATAAAATTAATAACTTTGATAATCTATTAAAATAAGCATAAAAAATACAAGCAATATATAATGAAATCATAGCTTTATCAATATAAATACAAGCAATCAATACTCCATAAAATATATAAAATTGCCTTTTTATAGCAAGATATACAAGAAGTAATGAAGTAAATATAATAATTCCTGCAGGATTAATTAGTAATGCTGAAGCAAGGCTTCCTGGAGTAAGATTAAAGATAATATTAGATATATAGGCGTTATTTTTAAGGTATTTAATTGATATTTTATATAGCAAAATATTGCTTAAAATATGCAAGATTATATAAGCAAATCTTATATTTTCATTGCCAAAAACACTTAAGGCAAAATTAGCAAAAAGCCCATTAAAACTATTTGAGCTAAGCTCGTTTAATTCATAAGGGCTAATACTTAAAAAGCTGTTTTGCCACAATAAAACGCATAAATCAATTAATAAAATAACGCCTAATTTATAATTCATCTAATTCCTATTTTAAATTCTCAAGCTCAAGCATTAAATTAAGCCACAATTTAACACCATTTTCTAAGGCATTTTTATTTAAACTCATTTCAGGATGATGAAGTCCAGGAGCACAATCAACTCCTAAGCCCATAAATGCTGATGGAATGCCTAGTTTAATAGGATAGAAGAAAAAGTCTTCCCCACCAGGTGTAAATTGCTCTTTGATTAAATTCTCTTCTCCTAAAGTATTGCTTATAACTTTTTCGCAAATCTTAGCTAAATCTTTGTTAATTACAGCTGCGGGAATATTGATTAGGTATTCAAAACTCACCTTAGCATCATAAGCATTTGCTATATTTGTTATAATTTTTTCAAGTTTTTCTTTCATCTCTTGCATACTATCATTATATTGAGCTCTTAAATCAAATACCAAAATAGCTTCACTAGGAATTGAATTAGTAACCCCACTATCACATATAAATCTAGTTGCTTTTATACTACTTGGTTTATTTGGGTCTATATAAATTTTTCTAGCAGCATCAATAATGCTAACACCTACATCAATTGCGTTAATTCCTAAATGTGGTCTTGCTCCGTGAGCTGCTTTGCCTTTAATAGTAATTTTTATAGCTGAACTTGCTGCATAATACATTGAAGCTATTGCTTTAGGACTTGGGCATTCTTGAATTGGGCGAATATGCATTCCAAAAATAGAGCTTAAACCTTCACAAGCTCCTAATTCTATCATCTTTAAAGCCCCACTGCCTAATTCTTCAGCAGGTTGGAATATAAATCTTATTTTGTTATTTTTAATGATATTTTGCTCTTTTGCCCTTAAAGCTGCACTAAGTAGCATAGACATATGTGCATCATGCCCACAAGTATGCCTTGCACAAGCTTTATCATCAATTATATGACCTAAAGCATCAATATCAGCCCTAAGTCCAATTATCTTGCTACCACTTCCTAACTCCGTATAAAAACCAGTATCTCCTAGATTAGTTATACTAAAACCTGCATTTTTAAGAGTAGTTTTTAAATACTCACTCGTTTTAAATTCTTTAAATCCAAGCTCTGGAATTTCGTGTAAATACTCATAATGTTTGATAACTTCCATATTAACTCCTTTAAAAAATATAAATACTAATAACTATTTCTTATTGTTTTCTTAAAAAATATTGTAGAATAAAAACTTTATTTTATTTAAAAGGAGTAGTATGCAAAAAGCTACAGAATTTGAAGTAGGAAAAGTAAAACCTAGTGCTTATCTTGCTTTAATATTTTTAATCTTATTTTTTTCAGGACTTTTATCAGGACACGATATGCTAAAGGCTTTTGATTTTTCTACTTTAACAGGTGGTTTTGGTAAAATCCCAAAAATCTTAGATGAAGCTAATATAAAAGCTACGACCTTCATAGGAGATGGTGGAAGTGGTGCTAGAGCTGGATTTTTATTTGCATTTAGCTTAATTCCTGCTGTAATGCTTGCACTTGGAGTAATTGAAGTAATGGAGCATTATGGAGCTATTAAGGCTGCTCAAAAATTATTAAATCCTATTTTAAAACCTATTTTAGGAGTTCCTGGATTATGTGGGCTTATATTAATTACTGATTTACAAAGCACAGATGCAGGTGCTGCTATGAGTAAAGAAGCAAGGGATAAAAATTATATAAACGATAAAGATTTAGTAGTAATTTGCGCTTGGCAATATAGTGGGGCTGGTATGATTAATAACTTTTTTGCAATAGGTTCAGCATTATTAGGACATTTAGTATGCTTACCAATAATTCCACTTGTATTAATGCTAATTATGAAATTCGTAGGAGCTATTTTTGTAAGAATAGTTTTAAATACATTTTATAAAAAGGATTTTGAATGAATAATGAGAGTAAAAACCCATTAGATATTTTTATAGTAGGTGCTAAAAAAGGTTTTAATATCGCTTTATATAATCTAATTCCTAATGTTTTAATGGCTTATGTAATAGCTGAAATGTTAAAAATCTTAGGAGTTATGAAATTCTTAGGAGATTATTGTGGCGTTATTATGAATATTTTTGGCTTACCAGGAGAAGCAATTACTATACTTTTATCAGCGTGGCTTAGCACTTCAGCTGGAGTTGGAATTGCTGTTAATTTATATGCAAATGGGGTTATTGATAATATTGGCGTTAGCATAGTTTTACCTGCTATATTTTTAATGGGAGCTCAACTTCAGTATTTAGGAAGATTATTAGCTGTTGCAGGAGTTGCTAAAAAATACTGGATTCTACTAATAATAACAAGTATTTTAAATGCTTTTATTTGTATGTTTATGATGAAAATTGTTGTTAGTTTGTAAAAGAGTTCAGGATTGCTCCTGAACTTAAGAATTATTTTAAAGTTACGATATAAGCAGCTAATGCTTTCATATCATCTTCGCTAAGATTTTTAACTTGTAATTCCATAGTTTTCTTAGCTTTTCCACCAAATGTTCCAGCTTTATAACCTTGTAAAGCTTCTAAAATTGTTTTTTCATCTAAAGTATTGATGATAATTTCTGCACCTGGAGCTTTTTTCTCAGCTGCTTTACCATGACAGGCAATACATTTTTTAAATAATGTAGCTCCATCATTAGCCATTGCTGCAGTGCTTAATAAAGATAATGCTGCTAAACTTAATAATACTTTTTTCATTTTGTCTCCTTTTTTTAAAAATGAGTGAAATTGTATTTATTTTTGATAAACAAACCAAAATTAATTTAATATTTAGAATTTATTTAAATTAATAATTATTTTCATATTATTTTTCTTACTTATTTTTTGTAATATTTTCAATATTTTTTAATTAGGATAACTTATGCAAGATTTACCTTTGGTGTATGTTTTAGAAGATGACTTAAGCATTAATAACTTAATAAAATATGCTTTAGAAAGCAGTGGTTTTAAAGTCATTAGTTTAATTAATGCAAAAGAGCTTTTTAGCGAATTAAACAATCAAATTCCACATATTTTAGTGCTTGATATTATGCTACCTTGCGAAGATGGTTTTAGTATCCTAAAAAAAATAAAATCTAATGAAAAAACAAAAGCTATTGAAGTAATTTTACTAAGTGCGTTAAATCAAGAAAACGATAAGGTAAAAGGTCTTGATTTAGGAGCAAGTGATTATATTACTAAGCCTTTTTCTATTTTAGAATTCCTAGCAAGAATTAGAAATATTTTAAGAAGAATTGATTGTAATAATGAAATCATTTTTAAAGATTTAAAAATTAACCTAAAAACTAGAATAGTAAGCATTAATAAAGAAGAAATATACCTTACTTTAAAAGAATTTGAATTACTTACAAAACTCATTAAAAACCAAAACATTTGCCTTAAAAAAGAAGATTTATTAAAAGAGATTTGGGGGGCAAATATTTCAAGTAGGACTTTAGATATACACATAAATACTTTAAGAAATAAATTAAAAGATTATGCAAAATACATAATAACAATTCGTGGAGTAGGATATAAAATAGCTTATGAGAACTAGGATATTTTTTGCTATATTTTTTGTTTCATTTTTTGTTTTGATACTATTACAAGCAGCGATTTTTAGCGTTTTTGATAATATTTATTTTATAAATCTTGATTTTAAAATAGAAATTTTTAAAACAATATTTTTAGTATTTTTACTAATAACATTACTTAGCTTAACTCTTGCATATTTTATAAGCAAAAGCATAGTAAAACCATTATACGAACTTGATATAAACGAGCTTGATAAATCATTTCAATACAATGAATTAAAGACTTTTTTATCTCAAGTAAAAGAACATAATAAACAATTTAAAAAGATAAGAGCTGAGTTTAGTGCAAATGTTACTCACGAGCTAAAAACTCCACTTACTTCAATAATGTTAAGCTCTGAAATGCTTAAAAATAATCTAGTAAAAAAAGAAGATGAAAAGCAATTCATAGATACAATTTACAATCAATCAAGTGCTTTACTTGAGATGATTGATGAGATTATTAAATTATCATTTTTAGATGAAGTTAATAATTTTGAGATGACAAATGTAAATATAAGCAATATTTTAAGTCAAATTATTAAAGAATTAGATTTTAAAATCCGTGAAAAAAATATAAAAATACTTATGGATATAGATGAGTTTATATTTTTTTCCAATGAAAAACTAATAAAAACTATGCTTTATAATATAATTGATAATGCGATTAAATATAATATAGATAATGGCAAAATAATTATTAGTTTAAATATAAACAAAAAACACATAGTTTTATCCATAAAAGACACTGGTATAGGCATTAGCAAGGATATTCAAAATAGAATATATGAGAGATTTTTTAGACAAGAAATAAGCAGAAACAAGCAAATAAAAGGCACAGGTTTAGGACTTTCAATAGTAAAAAAGATAGCTAGAATACATAAAATTAAAATAATGTTAAATTCCGAACTAAATAAAGGGAGCGAATTTACTTTTTATTTTAAAAAAATTAAAAATTAATTTTAATTAATTGTTTATAATATAATCAAATCAAATTCACAGGCAAGGAAAAAGTATGAAATTAACAAACAAAATTCCATTATTAATTAGTGTGCCTTTAGTTATTTGCTTTATTGTATTAGGCATTACAAATTACGAAAATTCTAAAGAAGATGCTATTGGCTACTCAGGAATTGGAAAAAAGCACACACTAGAAGCTACTATGCTTTATGCAGATACATTTTTTGTAGATAGAACAAATTTTATTAATAGTTTTTCTAAAACTCTTGGTAAAGCAGACTTATACAAAGAAGAAGAATTAATCAAACAACAAATTAAAAATGTGTTTTTAACTTCTGGATTTAACGCTTTATATTATTCTAGAAATGACAATGGAATGGCTTATTATATTAGTCAAGATAATGATGGTGAAGTTGTGATTTTACCTGATGAAGGTGATAGGGCTAAACAATGGTATAAAGAAGCAGTTGAAAAAGGACAAGCAATTATTGCTGATGAAGTTTATTATGATAATAAAATCAAATCAGTAGTAGCAACTATATCAGCTCCAATCATCAAAGATGGTAAATTATTAGGAGTTTTAGGCGGGGATTTATCTTTAAAAAATATGAGAAATAATATTCTTTCTATTAAATATTCTCCTACAAATGCGGTATTTGCATATGATAAATTATTAAGATTTACAATTCATCAAAATGAAGCTTTAGAGCTAAAACCACACGATGTTTTAAAAGAAATTGATGCTAAATTCAAAAATGCAATGTCAAATATTGCAGATGATAAAAATAAAATTACTCAACTTGAGTATGTATTCAATAATGCAACAAAATTAGCTGTATGTAAAAAATATGATAAATTAAATTGGACTTTTTGTAGCACAAATGAATACAGCGACTATTCTAAAGAGCTAAATGATATTATTATTTCAAATTTAACTATGTTTGTTATATCTTTAATTGTAATTTTAGCTATTTTATTGGTATTAATAAGACGCTCATTAAACCCAATTAATGTTATAGAAAAAGGTCTAAGAGAAGTATTCGCACTAATAAATCACGAAAGAAAAACAGCAAGTAAGATTGATTTAAATTCTAAAGATGAGTTTGGAGATATGGCTAAAGCTATTAATGAAAACATTGAAAGAACAATCAACTCACTTACTCAAGATACAAACGCAGTAGAACAAAGCGTTCAAACAGCAGCAGCAATTGAAAGCGGAGATTTAAAAGCAA
>NZ_JAHCZD010000022.1:0-24971 GCF_018501175.1 Campylobacter sp. 2018MI10
AAGCTCTTGAGCTTTCAAGATTTGTAAGTCTAGTGTTTTGAGCGTTTTGCTCTGTTGTATATGTATTTGTATTTACTTTAGCGTTTAATAGATTGTTGCTTTCAGTTTTAGTGTAATAATTATTTAATTGCGTTTTATCAGCTTTAGCATTATTTAAAGCATTATACTTATCTGTATCTTTTTTATCAATCTCAGCTTTTGTATAAGTTTCTGTTTTAGTATAGTAATTATTCAAAGCTGCTTTATCAGCTTTAGTATTTTCAAGAGTTTTTATTTTCTCATCTTGCAAGTTTTGAGAAGCTGTAAAATCACTTATATTGACTTTATCTAATCCTAGTTTAGCTATTAACTCATCTTGTGCTTTTTGAGAAGCGTTAAAATGTGCTAAAGTTGGATAGACTATCGTTTCATCTATTTTTATACTTAATTCACTTGCGTGTTTAAGCTCCATTGCTAACTTATAATGAAACAATGAAGCGTTTGTATTGTTTACTGCACTTTGTACAAATGTTCTGTTTATTTTAGTAAAACATAAAAGCTCCCCATTTTTTGCAATAAAGCCCACGCAATTTATGAAAAAATCTTGTGCTGTATCGTTTTTTAATACCGCTTCAAGGATTATTTTTGAGTTATCAAATTCATCTATTCTTACGCTTGTTGGAAGATTTTCATATTTGATATTTGTTAAAGACGCTGTGTTTTCATCTAGTGTATCTAAATTATAATCAGCATAAACAACCTTTGATATAAATAAATCAAGCTTATTTATAATTGCGTGTGTTATTAGCTTTTTACCTGCATTCGTAATTATTGTCATAGTTCTTTAAACTCCTTTATTTGCATAACTGCCTTTATCTTAAGTGGTGTTTCGTGTATTGTGATAAGTTCTATGTTTTCACATACGCTTCTTACGTTTTTATATTTATTTATGTATTCGCTAAGCTTTAGTATGTTTTCGCTAGTTGTGTTTTCGCTAATCTCAACCACTGCTTTAAAAGTGTAAGGCTTATCTAAATTAACAACTTTACAATCAGCAAAAACCCCACGAAGCATAGTTTTAAAATAGCTCGCAGTCCCTTCGCTTTGATTTAGTAAAAGCGGCGTTTTTAGCTCTTGATGATGTCCCCATTGCGATGATAAAACTTTTGTATTTTTTACATTTGGCTTATAAAAATGCTCGGTATTTATAGAATATGCATTATCAAGCACTTCTAAAATAGAGTTTTTGTAATTTTCTAAAGATTTTGAATAAATACTTAAATCCATTTTTCAATCCTTAATGAATTTAGCTTTAAAATGCTATTTTTATCTATCGTTTGAAGTGGAGTTGTGATACTTATATCACTTATATTCTCATCATTGCATAAACTTATGATTTTACTCACGCTTACATTTTCACTAATATCAAGCTTTTTATAAAAATCTTTTATGATATAATCAATCTTTGCTAAGTTCTCGGCAAATAAAAAATCATCTTTTACTTTGATTTTTATTAGCAAATCTTGTGCTATTTCTTGGCATTTAATTAAATTGACTTTATCTGTTAATGGCACTTTGTTTTCAAGGGCCTTTAAGATTTGTGGCTCTATATTTTCAGCTTGAGTGTAATAACAAATGAAGACCTGTCCTGGCTTTGTGTTATCATCATATACTTTAGCTTTTAATACAGCTTTAGTTGATAAGACATAAAATAAATAGCTTTCAGCACTTCCTGCCGTGCTAAATCTATGAAGTGCTAGTTTAAAGCGTTCTTTTAGCTCTTCATCGCTCTCACGATAGCTATCGTTTTGCCATTCTGTTATTTGCTCTATTTTTTCAATGTAGATATTTTGAGTTTCAAGCATTGATATTTTCATATCTAAAAACTCGTTATTTTCTATCTCACATAGCTCTATAATCTCATCTTTTACATATACATCATTTAGCAAATACGCATAATGACCTTTGCCATCGCTAAGCTTTGCGTTCTTAGGTATAAATGTAGGGCTATTTGCTGTGATTTTGATTTTACTTGTTGCATTGTTTGCGTGTTTTCTAGTTAGTCCTACAAGTGCTACAAGCTCATCTAAAAATGTATCGCGTGAATAAGCTAAATAATTTTGCATAGCTATATTTGTGATATATTCGTGCTTTGTCTTAAACCACTCCAAAAAGCAATCAGTTAAAATCATAATATCATCATTTATTAATGGCTTATAATCGCTTTGATTTGCTTTGTTTTTGTAGTTTTCTATGATTTCGTTACGAGCTTTATCTATATCAAATGGAGCGAAAAATATATCATTATAATTCATAAACGACACGCTCCTTGCTCTCAATTACTTCGTAATCAATAAGCACATTTGTTCCGTTTAGGGCTAATTTTTTGATGGCAATTCTAGGCTCAAGTAATTTTATTTGCTCTGCTAAAATCTTTAAATATGCGTGAGTATTAGCGTGTGTTAGCTTCTTATCAATCAAGCTATCACAGCCCAAAAACGGGCGTAATGCATGGCTAAACTTACGCTTTTTTATAATTCTAGTTAAATTATCATCTATGCTTATCTTATACATAGATGAAGTTTAAAAAATAAAAGGTTGTTATTTGTATTACAAATAAAAAGAATGTTATATCAAGATAGCATTTGTTCTACAATATAACCAACTAAACAAATAGCTAAATAAATCAATAAATATTTTTTCCATTTGCTTTTCTTTTTTGCTTTGATGTCTGATGATTGATTTTGTTTTCGGATAGCTTTAGTATAAAATCATAATCATTTTGCAATCTTTCGCTAAGTTTGTTAAAATGGGAGCTACTAAGCTGTAAGATAGAAAAGGCAAAATCACTATCATCTAACAAGCTTTCATCTACATATTTTACTAGCTTTGTATTTTGTGTGAGTGCGTAATAGCAAATATTTTTATCTTTATATAATTCTTTATCAAGTATTTTAAAAATATTTATATCTTCTTTTAATTTTGCTAAAACATCATCTTTATTCATAAGCCATCCTTTTTTTATTAAAAGGATAGCTAAAATACTTTAAACTAGCATAATTTTTTAAAATCGTAATTATAAATACCAACGACCATTCCTAAGACACTAAAATTACGGTCTGGTAAAACTTCTTTATCTTTATAATCTTCTTTGTTATCGCTGCGTAAAAATAGTTTATCATCTATCTCAACTACTCTTTTTACATAGTATTTATCTTCATAAAACAAAACATAAATGGCACCATATACAGGAATATTACTTAGCCTTTTAACGACTAACGAACTTCCTTCGTTTATTGTAGGCTTCATACTATCTCCTATCATGGGAAACAGTGCTAATTCATTAAGCTCTTTTACTTTTCTTATTTCCAAATGAGCCATAATCTCATCTTTTAAAAAAGGTATATCAACTTTGTCAGTTTCAAATACTTCTATCCCAGTTCCAGCTGAAACAGTTAAATCTTTATAAAAAGGGATATAAATAATCTTAGAGCTTTCCAAATCTAATTCTTGTGCCTCATTTAATATACTATCTAATACTTCTCTCTCGCTATCATTTAACATTGTCCTGTCTTTAAAAAATGTACTAACATCTACATTATTCTCTTTAGCAATTATAAAAAGCATTTCTCTTTTTGGTGCCATATTTTTATCTTCGTTTACCCAACACTTAATACTAGGTTCTTTTGCTCCTTTAATACCCAAACTAAGAAAATGCCTAGACCACCAAGCATAACCATTTCTGCCTAGATATGTTCTTAACACATCAATATCTAATATTTTTTTGATTATTTTACTTTCTTCTTTTACTTGTTGTGTATTCATAGCTAGTCCTTAATTTATAAATATCTTTTTTAGTATAGTGAAATAAATAAAAAAAATCAATAGTTTAAAAATAATATACTAAAAAATATATTTTAAGATATTATTAAGATATTTTTAACTATACTTTTAAGTATATTATTAAAAAAGGAGATTTATATGAATTGTTTAGAAATCAAAACTTTAACTTATGATTATGCAATTTCAGGACATAGAAAAGATTATTCGGCTTTAGTATATTATGTAGATAATCGTAACATAATAAGAGATAGAAGATTTAAGTTTGCAGTTGATAGATTAAAAAATACTAAAAAAGATATTTAATGAAAGGTATTTAAAAAATGCGTGATTTTTATTTAACAGACATAGCAAGATTTAATCTTACTAACTTTTGTAGTGGCTTTAGGGATAAAAGCCGTGATGATTGTAGATTTTATCGCAATAAAGAAGGGGTTGAGTTTTCTAGTTCAACTCACCACGTTGTTGATAATTCAATTATTAGAACTAGAAAATACAGAATTGATTGTGGAGATTTAGATGAGTGAGATTATAAAAGTATTAAGCACTATTCAGCAAAAGATAAAAGCGAAAAAAGATGCCAAAAATAAGTTTGCAAAATACGAATATAGAACAATAGAAAGCATTTTAGAAAATTATAAAAAGGCAAGCGAAGGATTAGAAACGACGCTTACATTTAGCGAAAAAATCTTATGCGATTTTGATGGCAAGATTATCTTAGAAGCTACAGCTATTCTACAAAAAGCAAATGAGAGTATTAGTTCTAATGCTATCGTGGAGATTGACTATAACCACAAAGGTATGAGTAAGGAGCAGATTTGGGGAACAGCTTCAACTTATGCTAAAAAAAGAGCCGTTTCATCTTTATTATGTCTTGATGATAGCGAAGATGATCCTGATAGTTTAGATAATGACGAAAACCCAAATTCAAATTCTTTAGTTGATGAAATCAAAAACCTAGCAAAAATAAACAATGTAGCAATAGAACAAATACTAAAGTGTGAAAAACTTAAAAGTTTAGAAAATGCAAAACCTGAGCAATTACACAAAATATTAGACAATTTAAGGAGTTAATATGAAAATAATTAATTTAGAGCAAAATACACAAGAATGGTTAGACTATCGCAAAGATAAGTTTAGTGCGAGTATTACACCTGTGCTTTTTGGTGTGGGTTATCACAAAGCCTATCAAGAAGCATATTATAGATATGGTGGTGGAAAGCGTCCTGACATCTCTTGGATACCTGCAGTTGAGCTTGGCGTAGAATATGAGCCAAAAGTTAGAGATTTTATAAATGTTAGTTTGAAGCGTAATTTTAAGCCTATCGTGTGCGAAGACGAACAAGACGGACGCTTTATTGCGAGTTTAGATGGATATGATAACGGCGAGATATTAGAAATTAAGGTAAGCGAACTAGGGCTAATCGCTTATAGAAACTCAAACGAAGTGCCATTAAGATATATGTATCAAATACAGCATCAAATGATGGTAAGCAAAGCTAAAAAAGCACTTTTAGCTATCGCTTATCCAAAATACGATGGCACACTTGATATTGAACTTATAAACATAGAGCCTGATTTAGAAATGCAAGATGAGATTAGAAGCAAATGGCTAGAGTTTGAAAGCACTTATAGATACAAAAATATTGATTATCAAGCACTAATAAAAACAGATGAATTATGCGAAGTGCAAAAGCAATTAAAAGCATTAGGGGAGCGTGAAAAAGAGCTTAAAAGCTACTTTTATCAGTTTGATGATAGCACGATTTACGAAACACCTACAGCAAAGCTAACTTATAGCATAAGCACGAGAGAAACAATTGATTATAAAGCGATAGTTGAGCGTAACGGATATGAGATTTTAGAAAGTGATAAAAAGACTAGCGAAACAAGAACAATAAGAATTAAGGAGATAGCGTGAATAAGACAATCATTATAGGAAGACTAACAAAAGATATAGAACTAAAAACTTTAAGTAGCACAGGCACAGCGATAGTAAATAACACTATCGCAACAAGTCGTATTAGAAATAATCAAAACGGCGAGAGAATAGAAGAAACCTTGTTTTTAGACATAGTAGCATTTAATCGCACGGCTGAAGTAATGAACCAATACTTACATAAAGGCTCAAAACTAGCAGTTGAAGGATATTTACAACAGCAAACATGGGTAGACAATCAAACAGGGCAGAATAGAAGTAAAATTGTATTGATTATAGAAAATATGGAGATGCTAGATAATAAGCAAGATAATCAAAATAACAATCAAGGTGGTTACCAAAACAATTATCAACAGCCAAGACAAAATAATTATCAAAACAATAATTATCAGCAACAACCAAGACAAAATCAAGCTAATAATTATCAACAGCCACAGCAGAATTACCAAAACAACAATTACCAACAAGGTGGAGCTGATGAATTGCCTTGGTAATGTAAGAAATATAATTATCTTTTGCTTAGAAATAAGCATTAGAGAGCTTTTTATAAAGCGTTTTGGTTTAGCAAGATATAACGAAAACTTAGGCACTAGCTACACAGCTAGCAGCCTAAACAAACTAAGAGATAAAGAATTAAAGATTTTAAGGAGTTTAAGATGAGAGAAATAGTAAAACTAATTAATAAAAAAGATTTAGAAGAAATAATAGAATTAGAATTAAAAATTAATAACTTTTATAAGTATAGTAATTTATTCAGTGTTGCTTTATTAGTTGACGGTTGCGTTTTCTTGCATATAAAAAATGAAGAAATAAGAAAAAAACTAGGAACTAATTATATAAATAACTTTATTTTTTATATTGATTTGAACTATGCAACAATTGACACAAATTTTACAAGCTATAACGAAGTTATTAACATTCAAAAAACCATCGAGCTAGAAAAGCATTGTACTTCAAAAGATATAGCAAAACATATAGAGCAAATCATTGATGAATATAACAAAGAGCAAGATTATATTACTTTTGTTTGGGGAGATGAAGAATGAAACTACATCCATTACTAAATCCAAAAAGCCCCCACTACGGAAGTGGTAAGGACGCAACCATTTATAAAATGTATGATAAGTATAAGCAAAAAGATTTATTGGCTTGGTGCAGAATTAATGCTGCAAAATATAAAGCAAGAAAAGGCAAAAAGCAAGGCGAAAGCGAACAGGACAATCAAGAAAAATACGAGAGCTTTTATTACACAGCTTTGCTTATTGATTGTGCGAAGTTACTGAATAATCAATTAGCTTATCGTATTTTAGCTGGGAAAGTGACAGAAGAATCGCTTAAAACGAAGCTAGAGTATTTACAAAATAAAGATTTTCATTCAGTAGATGATAGATGTATGCTTGAAATTTTAGAGTATATGGCAAGGGGTTAAAATGAAAAAAACATACACATTAAAAGAAGTGGCAAAAATTACAAGCCAAAGTTATATAACAGTTTATAGACATTTACAGCAAGGTATTTTAAATGCTAAATCAACAGCTTTTAAAGCGACTTGGAAAGTTAGCGAAGAAAATTTACAAGACTACTTAAACAAGATAGCCTAGTAAGTATGGCTATAAAACATATTAAAGAATTAAGTAATAAATTAACTTAATTCTTACTTGAATATTTTAGTATTTAGGAATAAGTAGGAGATTTTATGGAAAAAGATTTTTATGGTTATGATAGTTTAACAAATGAAAGAATTTTTACTTATGGTTCATTAAAAAGAAAAATAAAAAACAATATAGAAGTAAAGCGTGGAAACGAAAAACTATTAATAGAAGATATAAAAGCACAAATTGAAGCCATTACAGGCAAAGAGCCATTTATTCATGAAGGTGGTAATCATATAGTGTTTGCAGAAAGTGCAGAAAAATCAATCGGTGGTGAATACTATTGTATAAAGTGGCATTATGCAAACAACAAAGAAGAAAATATAGTAAAACAAACTTGTAAAGAATTAGGAATTACACAAAAAGAGCTAAGTGAAATACTAGATGTTCCACAATCAACAATATCAGGCTGGGCTACGACGAATATTCCAAAGATGGCAGAGCTATCACTTAATCTCTTAATAGAAAACAAACAGTTAAAGGGAAAATTAGATGTATTTAAAAAAGCTTTTGAAGTCGCTAGCAAATTATAAGGTGTAGACAAAATGTCTATACCTTTAAAATACTAAAATTAGTATTTTAAAGAAATAAAATCCTAATATTAAAATAAATTACTTGACTTTATTCTCAAATTAGAATATAATTTAATCATAATTACTAGTATTAGTAATTTATGTTCTTTTAGAGATGATTGTTAATTAATTTTATTTGCTATAATTTTTACTATGAAAGATTTATTAAAAGAATTAGGCAAACTTTCATTTGATTTTGCAAAAGTGATTTTTGCATTAGCGATAATCACACCTGTTTTAAAAGATGAAAGTTTTAATTATTGGAGCATTATAGCTGTTATCGTATGTGTTGCATTTGGTTCAGCTTGTATTTACAAAGGAGGTAAAGATGGAAACGCTTGATATAATTTATAAAACAATTACTTTCGTTGGAATAATATTAACGATTTTGGTATGGTTTTTCGTACCAAATCCAAAAAAGGGAAAAGATAGTTAAATAAAATTAAACAATCATCTCTTAAAAATATTAAATTAGGAGATGATTATGTTACAAAAAATACAATACAAAAACGCAAAAGGATTAAGAAATGATAAAATGCCCTCAATGTGGTAGTGAAAATATAAAAAAAGAAAGAATAGATATAGAAGAAGCTGGAGATAGAGAAATAGATACTGGCGATAGAGTATGTAAAGAATGTGGATATACATCTTTTAAGACAAGTTTTGAATACAATATAGTAAAACAAACTTGTAAAGAATTAAATTTAACATACAAGCAGTTGGGAGAACTAATAGGTGTTAGCGAAGGAAGAGTAAAACAGCTTGCAATAGGCGAAGTTGGAGAGCAAGTGCAAAAATCTTGCGAAATGTTACTTAAAATAAATGAGCTTGAAAAAAAATTAAGCGAACAAAACCAACTAAAAACACTGCTTAAAAATTTTATTTCTTAACCACCTAAATTTTAAGGTGGTTAAATCCTTAAAAGTATAAAAATATAACTAAAAATAAAAAAATATTTCGTTTTTATTACCTTTTACTTGACATTAGTTATAATTTATGTTATAATATTGTCATAAAAGTTATAAAACATAACTTTTATAATAAAACAAAAGGAGCAAAAATGACTAAAGTTCTCCAGATTTTAGTTTTAGTTTTGCAAATGCTTTACTGGATAGCAAAACTCCTAGGGTGGCTTTAAAGCCACTCCCCAACAAGGGGACTAAAATACTTTAGGCATTAAGCTCCTTGGTAATTTTACCAAGAAAGGATTAAAAATGGTATTAGATTTAGTTATGGTTTTAGTTTTTGTTGCCACTTGCGTGTGGATTTATAAAAGTAGAAAGGATAAAATATGACAGATTTAGTTGTTATAAACGGACAGAATGTAGAGTTTGAAGTAGTAAATGGTGGAACATTTACCACTTCTTTGAGTGTGGCTCAAGTGTTCGAGAAAAACCACAAAAACATTATACGCAAAATTAATGAATTCCCAAAGGATAATTTCACTCAGCTCAATTTTGAGCCGAGTGAATACACCGACAGCACGGGAAGAAAATTAAAAGCTTACAAAATAACCCGTGATGGCTTTGTTATGCTTGTAATGGGCTTTACTGGAGAAAAAGCTTATCGCTTTAAGATTGATTATATTAATGCGTTTAATAAAATGGAGCATTTGTTAAAAAATAAAGAGCTTGAAAATAGTAATAAGCTAATCTCAAACCTAGAACGCAGAAATAAGCGAGTTGCTTTAGGTTATAAATCACAATTAGCACAACAAAAAGAAAAGTATGAATTAAAGCTCAAGGTTTTAGAGTGCGAACTAGAACATAAAAGCAAGATTGATTATGATAAACCAAGCAAAGAGGTAAAGAAAGCATTGGCAGAGCGTGGGTGGTTGCTTATGAATAAGGATAATTTTAATGTTTTAGGAGAAAATATAGCCACTAGGATTTGCACTGGGCTTAGGGATATTCTAGGCACTAATTATCCGCCTTGCTTGAAGCAATTAATTGATGTTAGTTTTATGGAAACAAGGAATTATTTTAATAAAAGAATTAGCACTAATCAAGGATTGCCATTTACAGCAGAAAGTTATAAAATAAAAAGAGCCGATAGTTCTTATACGCCAATCTATGGCAAGTGGGTAATTGAAGATGGAAAGCAGATTGCAGGTTGGGAACTTGAGTTAAGGTGGAAAGGGGATAAAAAATTAAGTTATGGGGGCTAATGGCTCCCTAATACGGAAATAAATTCTATTCTTATTTACTATGGCTTTGCAAATTAACTAAACAAATACTATAATTAAAATGTTTCAGCCTTGTTGGCTTAGTCGCCCTACCTTTTAGGTAGTCGGTATCCCCCGCCTTTTAGGTGTGGGGTTAATTTAATGGTTTGTTAATAATTTTTAGTTAAAATAATGACAATTGCTTTTAATAGCAAGTTTTGTCCCCTTATCGCAAGATAACGGCTCGGATGCCTAGCCTTAGAGCTAGGGGAATTTAAAAAGGCTAAATTAAATTAGCCTTTATCTTATCTCTAATATTTTCAAAATCACTTTTACTTATATTAATATTTGCTATATTTTCTACTCTTTTTGTATCGAATAATTTTATTTGAGATAACAAAGCCGTTCTAATATCATTATTTTTAGTATAAAAGCTATAAAAATATGGAAAGTTATTGTCTTTCGCCTTAGTACTTAATGGCACTCCTATAAAAGAGTTTTTATAAATTAATTTTAACACAAGCACAGGTCTTACATAGTTTTCACCCTTGCCGTAAACTTCAGAACCAATATTTAAACCTAATCGTACCCAGTATACTTTACCTACTTTAACAGCTTTTTCAGTACTTTTGCTAGTATTCTTTTTTACTTCGTTCCATTCATCGTAATTCATAGAAAATCCTTAATAAACTTCTCTAAATAATCGCCCCACCATTGCATAAGTTCTCTTTTCACTTCTAGCTTATGGCTTCTATCATATACGCCTTTTACTCCGCCTACCGTGTGAGCTAGGCAAAGCTCTATAATCTCGCTTGAATAATTATTATCGTTAGCTATCGTGCTAAACATTGCACGAAATCCGTGAGGTGTGAATTCATCATTAGTTACTCCATTTTTGCGTAAAAATGAACGCATAGTATTATCGCTTATTCCCTGATTAGGCTTTTTTTCACTATAAAATACATAATCACTGTTTTTCATAGTCTTCATAATTTCTAGCGCTCTTTTTGCTTGGGTGCTAAGTGGTAGATAAAACGGCTTTTTGCGTTTCATTTGTTCTGCAGGTATTTCTAAAATATCATCGTTTATATATTCCCATTTGAGTAATCTCACATTGCCAGGTCTTAATGCCGTAAGTGCATTAAAAATTAATGCGTATTTTGTAATAGGTCTTGCTTTTTGAATTAGTGTGAATAGATATTCTAAATCATCGCCTTTAGTTATTGTAGGATAATTTTCTACTGGCTTATAGCGAACTATCATATCAAGCTTTATAGGAAATAATATGTGATTGTCAGTATAATCAAGCATGCAAGCGTAAGAATATATGCGTTTTAATAGATTTAAAAGCTTTTTAGCAGTTGAGCTTCTATCTTTAAGTATTCCAAAGCGTTTTATAATATCGGCTTTGCTAACTTCTTTTATGTCTTTGTCGCTCAATTCTTTATCAAGTATAAATCTATCTAATAGTGAATAATATGTGTGTAATTGCTTATCGCTAATTTGGTTTTCTTGAGTTTGCATATAATCATAACATACTTGTTTGAAAGGTATTTTATTTTTATCATTAATAATTTTTTCTTGTGTGCTATCAATTTGCATTATTGCATTTCTTATTCTAAAACTTGAGCTAAACTCGCCTAGTGTCTTTTTAACTCTTTTTTTATTAATGAATGTAATTAAAACAAAAGATTTTTTACCTTTAGGTGTTATACAAATATATAAATTATAAACGACCTTTTTCATATAAACTTTATCATTTGGCTTTAATTTTATGATTTCACTATCAGTTAGCATAATAAGCTCCTTTTTTTATTGTTTTAGTCCCTAATAGTTCAATTTAAGTCCTTAAAAATGATTAAGGACTTAAATTAAGGACTAAAAATTTGATAAATAATGATAAAAAAAGATAAACAATGATAAATAAAGATAAAAGAAACATACAAAATAAACAAGCTTAAAGCGTGATATTATAGACATTTAAAGATAATTTGATAAATAATGATAAAAGATGATAAAAAATAAGAATGGTGGAGCTGTGGAGATTTGAACTCCAGTCCAAAACTAGCTCAAAACCAGCGTCTACATGCTTAGTAGGCTGCTTAAATTCATTTTTACCAAGTGCAGCTTACGACTTTAGCAAAAACTAAGGCTTTTATTTTATTTAAAGTCTAGCCAAAACTTTAAACTAGCTTGAATGATGACCCGCTAATGCTATTACAAGCTTTAAGCATCGCAGGGCTCAACTGAACTTACGCAGCGTAAGCGTAAGCAGGAGCTAATTCTTTTTTGTTTGCGTTTAATTTTAATTTAGCGTTTAACGTAGCAACACGGCATGCAGCTAATCCCTTACTAATCCTGTCGAAACCTAGTCAGCCCCAAGAAAAGTAAAGTCGTGATTATATCAAATTAACATTATTTTTCAAGGTCTATTTTCACTTAAAGGTCCTAAAGCATTTGTAATTAAATCTAATTTTTTCTTAATTTCTAATTGTTCTTTACTTAATTTTAAATGCTCTATTTCTAAATTTATATTTTTTTCTTCAATGTTTTCAGGCTCTATTACAAATTTAGATAATTCTAATTCGCCTAAATGCCTAGATATATTAAAATCTTGCTCTTTATTAAACTCATTAGCCTTATTTTCTAAATCAATACTACTTTGAAAATCTGGTTCTATTACAAATTTAGATAATTCTAATTCACCTAAATGCCTAGATATATTAAAATCTTGCTCTTTATTAAACTCATTAGGTTTAGTTTCTAATGAAGTTTTTTTTTATCTAGCTCTGCATTGATTATTTTTGCATTTTTAGTTTTAAAAAACGCACTACATTTAGCTAAAACATTTTTAATATTATCTCTTAAAATAGCCTTTTCTTTCTCATTATAAGGCGGCATTACATGTAATTCTAAAGTATCATTTTCTATTTTAATTTTTACTAATGATTCAAATAAAATATTTTGAAGTTCAGGTTCGTATTGCTCTAAAATATCATCTGGTATTTCATAAATATTATCCTCATCTTCAAAAGCCATATTAGAATCTAAAAAATCATCGCTTTGATACTCGGGATATTTAATCTCTTCTTCATAAGTATTATAATTATTTTGAAATTCTTGTTTCAAATTCTTACTTGAATTATTTTCAAAATTAGTATTATTTATTTTAGGATAATTACTTTCTTCTTTTATTACTTCATTTTTTACATTTTGTTTCGTTAAATCGCTAATTAAAACTAATTTTGCATCATTAAAGATACTAGCAAATACATTCTTTACAACACTTGTGTAATATTGTTTAAAATACTGCTTATCTTCTTCATTTTTAGGGTTGATTTTAATACAAAACTCACTACCATCAAAACTTACAAAAGAAGCACATTCTTTAAATATTTCTCCTAATTTATAATCTCTTTTAGCAATCATAGTTACAAAATTTAAGTAATCTTGCTCGTTTTTATTTATATTTTCTACTTTTAAATCTTCATCTATGCTTTTTAATTTTGTAGCGTCTTTTAACATAAATGCTAAAATGTATAAAATAAATTCATCATCATCGCTAATCTTTGTCATATTTTTAGCCTTTGCTAAAATATGAAAAAATCTATCGTATAAAATTAAAGAAAAATTTGTATTTTTATTAGCAAAACTATCTTTTAAAAAAGAACTCATCTCATCAATTACCACACTTGCTTCATAAGATTTAGCAAGTTCTAAAAACCTAAAAATACCATTATCATTTGAGCTTAAAACATCAGCAAAAAATTGCTTTATAATATTTGGCTCTATTAAGCCTAGCATTAAAGCTATGCTTTCTTTATTAAGTTTTCTTTGAGAATAAATTATGCCTTGCTCTAATAAAGTAAGACTATCTCTTAAAGACCCGCCACCACTTCTAGCAATAAGAGTTAAAGCTTCTTTTTCATAAGGAATTTGCTCATTTGCTAATATAAATTCCATTCTACTCACAATATCTTGTAAAGGAATTTTTTTAAATCTAAAATGTAAAACCCTACTTAAAATAGTAGCTGGCAATTTATGCACATCAGTTGTTGCTAAAATAAATTTAACATGACTAGGTGGTTCTTCAAGTGTTTTTAAAAGCGCATTGAAGGCTTCACGAGTAAGCATATGCACTTCATCAATTATAAAAATCTTAAATCTTGAATGAAGTGGTGCGTATTTTGTATTTTCTATTAAATCTTGAATACTATCAATACCACGATTACTAGCCGCATCAAGCTCATAAATATCTATTCCATCATTACTAACGCAACTAGCACACATTCCGCAAGGTTTTGAGCTAATCCCACGCTCACAATTTAGTGCTTTTGCTAATATCCTAGCAGAGCTAGTTTTTCCACTCCCGCGAAGACCAGAAAAAAGATAAGCATTAGCTATGTTTTTACTATCTAGTGCATATTTTAAACTCTTACTAACAGCACTTTGCCCTACTAAATCATCGTAATTTTTTGGACGATATTTAAGTGATAAATTTTGCATATTATTCATTTAATCCTGACAATAATTCTTCATTATTTTGAGTTTTTAGCATTTTTGCATATAAAAATTTAAGCGCTTCTACATCTTCCATAGAATTCATAGCTGAACGAATTGCCCAAATCTTAGGTAAGTTAATTGGCCCTTGTAATAATTCTTCTTTTCTCGTTCCACTCTTTGTAATATTTATAGCTGGATATATTCTTCTATCTGAAATATTTCTATCAAGAACAATTTCGCTATTTCCTGTTCCTTTAAATTCTTCAAAAATCACATCATCCATTCTTGAACCCGTATCAATTAAAGCAGTTGCAACTATTGTTAAGCTTCCACCATGCTCAATATTTCTAGCAGCTCCAAAAAATCTTTTTGGCTTATGAAGTGCATTTGCATCAACACCACCACTTAAAACCTTACCACTACTAGGAGTTGCAGTATTATAAGCACGAGCAAGTCTTGTGATACTATCAAGTAAGATTATTACATCTTTACCCATTTCTACTAAACGCTTAGCTTTTTCAATCACAAGTTCAGCCACACGCACATGATTTAATGCAGGTTGATCAAATGTAGAGCTAAAAACTTCACCTTTTACACATCTTTGCATATCAGTTACTTCTTCAGGTCGCTCATCAATTAAAAGCACTATTAGTTGGCTTTCAGGATGATTTTTAGCAATTGCAGTTGCTAATTCTTTCATTAATTCAGTTTTTCCTGTTCTAGGTGGTGCTACTATTAATCCACGCTGACCTTTTCCAATAGGTGTGAATAAATCAAGCACCCTACCCGTTAGCTTTAAAGGGTCGTATTCAAGTTGTAATTTTTCTGTTGGAAAAATTGGAGTTAAGTTATCAAATAAAGCTCTTTTTTTAGCTTCTGCTAAAGGCAAATAATTAATCGCTTCAATTTTCAAAAGTGCATAATATTTTTCTTGTTCTCTTGGCTCTCTTACTTGACCTGTTACGATATCACCCACTCTTAAAGCAAATTTTTTAATCTGTGAATTACTAACATAAGCATCGTTTGCACTATCGCTTAAATTCGCATCCATAGCTCTTAAAAAGCCGTAACCTTCTTGGTTAATCTCTAAAATACCTGTAAAGAGTATAAAACCACCTTTTTTTGTTTGAGCTTTTAATATTTCAAACATTAGCTCTTGTCTTCTAAATTCCATCGGATTTTCAACACCAGCTTCGTTTGCGATTTCTATTAGTTTTTCAAGAGTTAGTAGTTTTAATTCTTCTATTTTATATCCATCTACTGGAATATGCTTTTTTTGATTTTTTTTATCTTGCTTTTGTTCTGTTTGTATATCTTTATCCATTGATTTCCTTATTTGTAAAAAACGAAGTATTAAAAATTATTTTATAAATTAAAAATAAAATTGTCAATAAAATTAAAGGAAATTATCTTGAAGTGCTCTCATTGTAAAATAGATTTTGATAAAAATAGTATGATTTTTCAAGGCAATAACGCATTTTGCTGTAATGGTTGTAAAAATGTTTTTAATCTCATAAATGAAAATAATTTAGAAGATTTTTACAAAAATGCTTCAAATTTATCTAAAATTAATGAGCAAATTTCTTATGATGAGAACTCTTTTTTCATAGAAAAAGAAAATAATTATGAAAAAATTTTAATTTTAATAGATAATTTACATTGCGCAGCTTGTGTATGGCTTATTGAAAAAATGCTACTTAAAAATGAAGGCGTATTAGAAATTAATATAAATTATCAAACAAAAAGAGCAAGTATAGAATATAATCCTAATAAAACTAAAGCAAAAGATATATTAAATATAATAATATCTCTAGGCTATATCCCACTAGCTTACAATCCAAATACAACAATGAAAGCTAAAAGAACTCATATTGAGTTTTATTCAAAACTAATTGTAGCAATTGCTTGTGTTATGAATATTATGTGGCTTAGTATCGCAAGATATGCTGGGTATTTTTCTAGTATGGAACAAAGCGTTCAAGATATTATTAATTTTGCAGAATTTGTTTTATGCACTCCTGTGCTTTTTTATAGTGCTTCATCTATGTTTAAGAGCGCAATTTCTGCTTTAAAAAATAAGATTTTAAATATGGATTGTTTAGTTACTTTTGGGGCTAGTTTAGTTTATATTTATAGTATTTATGCTATGTTTGCAAGACTTTCTTATGTATATTTTGATAGCGTAGCTATGATAATTTGCTTTGTTTTTATAGGTAGATTTTTAGAACAATTATCATATAAACAAGCTTTAGAAAATATT
This sequence comes from Campylobacter sp. 2018MI10, assembly GCF_018501175.1. Classification (NCBI taxonomy): domain Bacteria; kingdom Pseudomonadati; phylum Campylobacterota; class Epsilonproteobacteria; order Campylobacterales; family Campylobacteraceae; genus Campylobacter; species Campylobacter sp. 2018MI10. Next base: position 16,910 of record NZ_JAHCZD010000022.1, read on the forward strand.
GATTTTTTAAGTGATTTATTAAACGCTAGTGTAAATATTGTTAAAAATGACAAAATAGAAAAAATAAGCGTTACTAAAATAAAAAAAGATGATGTAATTAGAGTATTTTTAGGGGATAAAATCTTAATAGATGGCACTTGTAAAAGCTTACAAGCTAGATTAAATCTAAGTGCTATTACAGGCGAGAGTGAATTAGTTGATATTAAGCAAGGAGATTTTATAAAAAGTGCTAGCGTGGTTGAATGTGCTAGTTTTGATTACATAGCAAATTGCACTTTTCAAGATAGCTATATTAATAAACTTGCAAAATTACTAAATAAAACTAAAAAATCAAACCTAGAAAAACTAACTGATAAAATTGGTGTTTATTTTTGTTATGCGATTTTTAGCATTGCGTTTTTGTGCTTTTTATATAATATGAGCGATATTCAAGAAGCAATTATTAGAAGCGTTAGTTTATTAATTATTGCTTGTCCTTGCGCTCTTGCACTTAGTGCTCCTGTTGGAAATCTTTTGTGCTTACACGAAGCTTTAAAGCTTAAAGTATTATTTAAAAACTCAAATTATATTGAAAATCTTAGTAAAATTGACATAGCTGTATTTGACAAAACTGGGGTTTTAACAAAATCAAAATTAGAATTGTTAAGCCAAATAAATCTAAATGATTATGAAAAAAGCATTTTAAAAGCAATTTTAGATAAAAACAATCACTTCATAGCAAGTTCGCTAAATGAATATATAAAAGATACTAAGCCTAGTTTAAAAGACTTTAAGCTCACGCAATTAAGCGGCTTAGGAGTGGTTGCAGAATTTGAAAATGATAAATACTATCTAGGCTCTGCAAAATTATTAAATAATCATAATATTAATGCAAATTCTAAAAACGAAACTGAAATGTTTTTTGCTAAAAATGATGAGATTTTAGAGCATTTTGTATTTTCTAATCAATTAAATGATGATGCTTTAGAACTAATAAATTATTTTAAAAAGCAAAATATAAAAGTAATAATGCTATCAGGAGATAAGCAAAAGCCTTGCGAAAAAATAGCAAAAGAACTACAAATTGATGATTTATATAGTGAATGCTTGCCCGAAGATAAGCTTAAAATAATTCAAAATCTTAGTAAAAATAATAAAGTCTTAATGGTAGGTGATGGCATAAATGACGCACTAGCTTTAAAATTAGCATTAGTATCAATTAGCTTTAAAAACGCTACTAATTTAGCCCTTAATTCAAGTGATATAATTATGCTTGATAATAAATTAATAGGCATTAAAAACTCTCATTTATTAGCAAAAAGAACTTATAGACTAATAAAAACAAACCTAGCATTAAGCTTTTTATACAATATAATTAGCATTCCACTAGCTTTTATGGGGCTTATAAATCCATTAATTGCTAGCATTTTTATGTCGCTTAGCTCAATTTGTGTGATACTTAATTCTATAAGAATTAAAAATTATGCTAAAAAAATAAAGAATTTAAAATAAGATTTAAATTCTTTTAATTTTTCTTACCTTCATCAATAAAAATTGAGCGTATTGCGTCTATTTTATCATCTTCTTTTTGCCTTTTAGCCCAGCTCATAATAAGCTCATCTTTTGCTCTTGTAAGTGCTACATAAAATAATCTTCGCTCTTCATCAATGCCCCCAGCACTTTTGCTAAGCTTTAGATTTGGAAATCTACCTTGTGCTAAGTCAATCAAATAAACAATTTCAAATTCCAAACCTTTACTAGCATGAACGGTTAAAAGCTGAACTCCTTTAGTATTTTCATAATCAATATTTAAAATAGTTTTTTCATAAAATTCTTTAAAAGTATTGTAGTTTTTCGCATCGTCTAAAATATATTTACAATTATTTTTAATATTTTCTAGCTTTTGCTCTTTTATCTCATTGACTATTTTTGCACCTTTAAAAGAACGCTTAGCTGCAAGATTATTGATAATCAAGCTAAAAATCTTAGATGAATAAGCATTATTTAATAAAACGCTAGGATTATCAATATTTTCATTTTCTTTTAAAAATTTATAAAGTTCTTCAAGAAAGGTTACATTATCAAATTTTAATTCTTTTAACAATAAAACAGGATTATTTTTAAACTCGGTTGCTAAAAAGCTAAACTCACTTTGCTTAGCTTGATTTTGAGTGCTTGCAAACAGACCAAAAGCCTCATCGCTTTTAGCTAAAAAATCATAATTATCTTTTTTAATAGGTCTTAAAATACCTTCTAATAAAGAGCCATTTCCTAATTCTAAAAATGCTTTATAAATAATATTTACCTTAGCATTTCCAACACCTTTACTCTCTAATAAAATCCCTAAAAAACTTAAAATATCACTATTTTTATTAGTTAAATTAGCTAGATTTATAAGAGTATTTATTTCTTTTAATTCATAAAAACTACTGCCACCTTTTCTAGCTATTTTAATACCCTTTTGCTTTAGGCTTCTTTCCATTAAATCACCACTTGAATTATTGCGATAAATCACCGCAATATCAGCTCTATTATTTGCTTCAAGTTTGCTTAAAATATCATTAGCAATGAATTCATATTGTTCGTTGGCTAGATTAAAACTATGTAATTTAATAGGTTTTGTAGCTTCTTTTCTAGTTACGATTAGCTCTTTTGGATATAGCCTTTCGTTTTTTGTAATAACCCTATTTGCAAATTCTAAAATATTGCTAACACTTCTATAGTTTTTATTAAGTGAATAAATTCTAGCATTTTTATATCTATCTTTAAAACTTCCAATTATTTCTATATTTGCCCCATTAAATGCATAAATGCTTTGGTCATAATCTCCTACGCAAAAAAGAGATTTTTTAGGGATTGCGTCTAAAATCGCACTTTGAAGATTATTTGTATCTTGATATTCATCTACTAAAACTTCATAAAAAGGCTCATTTTTATAATCATTTGTGAAAAAATCCTTAGCATTTAGTAATAAATCATCAAAATCATAATAATTATGAGCTTTTTTTTGTTCTTCGTATTCGCTTAAAACTTTGCAATAAAAATTAATATTATCGCCTTGCTCTTCATAATTAGCCTTTAAATATCCACGAAAATCATCAACTAAATTAGTATTATTAAACCTTGAATAAATATCGGCTAAATATGAATAATCAAACAAATCATCTTTATTAGGAGAATATTTTTCGTAAATACTTTTTAGTAAGGCTCTTAATTCACTATTTCGCTTAAGCTGAATATTTTTATGCTTTTTAAGATATTCAAGACTAATTGCGTGAAATGTCCCACTTACAATGCCTTTTATCTTGCTTGAACCGAGTTTTTTTTCAAGTCTTGCTATCATTTCACGAGCGGCTTTGTTTGTAAATGTAAGTAGCATAATGCTATTTGCTTTAGCACCATCATTTAATAATTTTTCTATCCTTGCAACTATTGTGCTTGTCTTTCCTGTTCCTGCACTTGCTATTATTAAATTACTACCTAAACTAGTATTAACCGCCGCAAATTGTTCATCATTTAATCTATTCAAAACATCTCCACAAATTAAATTAAAAGCCAAAAAGTCTAGCAAAATAACCTAAAAATAAGCAAAAATTAATAAAATGGCAAAAAACACTAATTTAAGGATTATTTATGAGCGATTTTTACAATCCAAAAGAAATTGAAAAAGATTATTATGAATTTTGCAAACAAAAAGGCTATTTTGAAATAGATGGAAATAAAAACATTCAAGAAAATGGTAAAAACTTTGCAATTATGATGCCACCGCCAAATGTTACAGGTGTTTTACATATAGGACACGCACTTACATTTACCTTGCAAGACATTATTACAAGATATAAAAGAATGGATGGCTATAAAGTGCTTTATCAACCAGGGCTTGACCATGCAGGTATCGCTACTCAAAATGTAGTTGAAAAGCAACTTTTAGCAAAAGGGATTAAAAAAGAAGAATTAGGGCGTGAAAAATTCATAGAAAAAGTATGGGAATGGAAAGAGCAAAGCGGTGGAGCTATAGTTAAGCAAATGCAAGCACTAGGCATTACTCCTGCCTTTTCAAGACTTCGTTTTACTATGGATGAAGGGCTTCAAAATGCTGTTAAAAAAGCTTTTGTGGACCTTTATAATAAAGGCTTGATTGAGCAAAATAACAGAATGATAAACTGGTGCACAAAAGATGGAGCATTAAGTGATATTGAGGTTGAATATGAAGAAAATAAAGGCAAACTTTATCATATAAGATATTTTTTAAATGATAAGGATTATTTAGTAGTTGCAACTACTAGACCTGAGACTTATTTTGGCGATACTGCCGTAATGATAAATCCAGAAGATGAAAGATATAAGCACTTAGTTGGTAAAGAAGTTACGCTGCCTATTATAAATCGTAAAATAAAAATCATAGCTGATAGCCATGTTGATATGAACTTTGGAACAGGAATTGTAAAAGTAACACCAGCTCACGATAATAATGACTATGAAGTAGGACTTAGACATAATTTAGAGTTTTTAACTATTTTTGATGAAAATGGAATTTTAAACGAGCATTGTGCTGAGTTTAAAGGACTTGAAAGACTTGAGGCTAGAAAAATAGTAGTTGATAAACTAAACGAATTAGGCTTTATTGAAAAAATTGAAGATTATGTAAATCAAGTTGGACATTGTTATCGTTGTAAAAATATCGTTGAGCCGTATATTTCTAAACAATGGTTTGTAAAAACCGACATTGCAACAAAAGTTATAGAAAAAGTAAATAATGGTGATGCTAAGTTTTATCCAGCTCATTGGATAAATAGCTTTAATGCTTGGATGCGTGAGCTTCGCCCTTGGTGTATCAGCAGACAACTTTGGTGGGGACATCAAATTCCTGTTTATTATTGTGATGAGTGCGAACATATTCATGTAAGTGAGAGAAAGGTAGAAAAATGTGAAAAATGTGGCTGTGAGAGTATCACTCAAGATAAAGATGTGCTTGATACTTGGTTTAGCTCGGGACTTTGGGCATTTTCAACTCTAGGTTATAACAATGGCGATTTTGGTAAAGGCACTTTATGGAATGAAAGCGATATAAAAGACTTTTATCCAAATTCGCTTTTGATTACAGGCTTTGATATATTATTTTTCTGGGTATGCAGAATGTTATTTCAAAGTGAAAATGAGCTAGGCGAAATCCCATTTAAAGACATTTATCTTCACGCACTTGTAAAAGATGAAAACGGACAAAAAATGAGTAAGAGTAAAGGCAATGTAATTGACCCACTTGATAGCATTGATAAATATAGTGCTGACATTTTACGCTTTACTTTAGCACTTTTAGCCGTTCAAGGAAGAGATATTAGAATGAGTGAAGATAGAATGATTTTAGTTCGTAACTTCACAAATAAGCTTTATAATGCGGTAAATTTCTTACTACTTAAAGGTAAGGATTATAAGATACTAGGTAGCTATAAAACAACACTAGGTATTTATATAAACGCAGAATTTCAAAAATGCGTAAATGAAACTCGCAAAAACTTAGATGAATATAGATTTAATGATGCTGCTATGAATATTTATAAGTTTTTATGGGATGAGTTTTGTGATTATGGAATTGAGTTTAGCAAGGCTGATGAGAGTAGTATAGATGAGCTTGCGAGCGTATTTTTAAATGCTATGAAATTGCTTAGTCCATTTATGCCATTTATTAGTGATTATTTATATCATAAATTAGGCAGCACAAGTATTTTTGAAAACGGCTCAATTATGGTAGAAAAGTATCCTAAAATAAATGAGATTTCAACCACTGAAGAGCAAATTATCAAAAACTACGAGCTTTGTAAAGAAGCGATTAATAGCCTAAGAAGTATCAAAAAAACAGCAAATATTACTGATAAAAACGCTCCGGCACAAATTATAAGCGAACATAAATTTGATGAATATTATCTAAAACTAATAGCAAAATTAGCTAAAGTAGGAGAATTAAGCCAAGATGAAAATCCTAAAGAAAGCTTTAGCGTAAATGTTAGCACGAACCTAAAAACCGCTATTTTTGTAGATAGCAAAGCACTTGATGAAATGAAAGCTAAATTAGAAAATAGATATAAAAAAGTTCTAGCAGAATACGAAAAGCTAAACAAAATGCTAAGTAATGAAAAATTCGTAGCTAACGCACCAGCACAAGTTGTAGAACAAAACAAAATTGCTATGCAAAAAGCTGAAAATGAATTAAATGAAATAAAAGCTGAATTAAATAACATAGGATAAATTATGAATGAATATATCTTAAAAATCACTTGCCCTGATAAAAAAGGGCTTGTGGCTATTATCTCAAATGAGATTTATAAGGCGGGATTTAATATAGAAAGCAATAATGAATTTGTAAATAGCGATACAAATTCTTTTTATTTTCTAGCGATTTTAAGCTCAAGTGAGAGTGTAAAAGATGATTTTATAAATAATTTAAAACAGATTTTAACAGACGCACAAATCACATTTAGCCCAAAAAGAAAGAAAAACATAATAATCCTAGCATCAAAAGAACTTCATTGTTTAGGAGATTTGCTACTTGCAAACTATGAAGATGAATTAAATGCGAATATCTTAAAAGTTATGGCAAATCACGATTTAAGCGATTTTGTGAAAAGATTTGATATAGATTTTAGCCTAATTGATACTAGCAAAGATAAAGAACTTTACGAGCAAGATATAATTCAAGAGATTAAAAAATACAATGTTGATTATATAGTATTAGCAAAATATATGCGGATTTTAAGCCCAAATTTTGTAAATACTTTTAAAGATAAAATCATCAATATTCATCATTCTTTTTTACCTGCATTTATCGGTGCAAATCCATATCTACAAGCTTATGAGCGTGGGGTTAAAATCATAGGAGCAAGTGCGCATTTTGTAACGGATAATTTAGATGAAGGACCTATCATTTTTCAAGACATAGTTAGAGTAAATCACACTTATAATTCAAAAGATTTAAGAAAAGCAGGTAAAAAAATAGAAACTCTAGTGCTAAGAAATGCCCTTGAAAAAGTGTTTGATGATAAAGTATTTATTGCAGGTAATAAAACAATTATATTTTAAAAAAAATTGAAAATACAATTAGGGTTTAAGTTTTTAAGCCTTAATTTTATTAAACTCCTTAGCTTATTAAACAAATATAATAATTTGTGATTAGTTTTAAAATTATGCTAATTTTTACGATTTTAAATTCTTTTAATCTAAACTTTTTTATCATATAAATTCTCGCCATTTTTATAGGCTAAAAATATAGCCAATAAATCTCTTTCATCTTTGATATTTTGAATATCAAGTTTGCTTAAAATATCTTCCATACTTTCACGAATATTATCACTTTTCACTTCTATGGGTTTAAACTCATCTTTTTTAAGTTCTTCGCTAATTTCATTTATATTATCTTTTAGATTTTCTTGCTTAAGCTCGTTTATACGCTTTAAATATTTTTGCTTAAATTCATCTACACTAATATCACTTGCAAAAAGTTCTTTAATCTCATAATCATAATTAGCAGTATAATCGTTGTTTAAGGCATTTTCTTTTAAAAATGCCTTAATATTCTTTGCCTCATCATCGTTTTGAAAAAGCTTAGAAATAAACATTTCAGGATGAAGCCTAGCATAGCCAAAATCACGCATATAAACATAAAATATAGAAATATCACTAATATTTGTTGATACATTGTTGCTACTTGCATTATTGCTTTCTTGGATATTATCTTGACCTTTAAATAAAGCAATATTGGTTAATTCTTTTAAATACTTGCTTTCTTCTTGGGGTGTTTTTGCTTTTTGATAATCTTTATAAGCATCATTCCAATTTCTTAGATTTAAATCATTAAAATTAATTTTCATTTTTTACTCTTTTGATAAAAATTAAGATTTTTAAATTCTTTTATTTTAAACCCTTTTATCATATAAATTCTCGCCATTTTTATAGGCTAAAAATATAGCTAATAAATCTCTTTCATCTTTGATATTTTGAATATCCATTTTACTAAGTATTTCTTCCATACTTTCACGAGTACTTGTGCCTTTTACTTCTATGGCTTCGTAAGGTTTTTCTTTAGTTTGTT
>NZ_JAHCZD010000023.1:0-23812 GCF_018501175.1 Campylobacter sp. 2018MI10
AATATCCAAAACATAAGTAATGAATTAAAAATAAGCGAAGATAAATTAAAAGATTTAATAAGTAGTGATAAGCTAGGAGATTTTATAGATTTTACGAAAGAATTTAAAAAAGATTTAAGCGATACAAAATTAATTGATATTAAGGTTTGATATTAGGAGATTTTATGAGAATTAGTGGTTTTGATGTTGATATTTCAAAAGTATTTGATACTAGCTATCATAAGGCGAATTTGAGTAATTTTCACAATTTAAATCAAGAGCAAATTAATGCTATAAAAGATGATATAACAAATCAAAATTATGCTTTAAAAACAAGTGATAAAGACAATATAAATGTTGTTTTTAGTTTTGATAATAATACTCAAGGAGTTAATCTTAGTAAAAATACTATTGAAAAATTAATGGCTCATTTTGATAAAGCTGATTTTATCTTAAGTGATGATAAGCTTATTTTAAATGGTAATGCTGCTAATTTTGTCTCAAGCTGGTTTAAAACAATTGCTTATGATTTAGGACTTGCAAAAGCTGATAGCAATCAAGATGGTAGGATAAATAATGATGAATTAAGTAATGCAAGGCTTGAAGTTGGGGTTTATGGCGAGTTTAATGGATATATTTATGTAGTAAATAAATTAAGTGATGAAAGATTTATAAATACTAAAACATATGATAAATTAACTTTAGAAATTGGCACAAGTATTAGCGAGTATTTAGATAGTGTAATATCTAGTGATAGGGATTTTGATGGGGTTTTGAGTTTTGCTGAGATTAATTTTGAAAATATTAGCGAAGAACAAGATTATAAAAGTGAATTAAAAGAGAAAAATACAGATATAAAACGCTATCAAAATGAATTTCAAAGGTCAATTGCTTATTTTGCAAAAGAAGGTCAAAGTACCGAAGAAATCAAAAACAAGCAAAAAGAAAAAGAATTAGAACAAGCCGAGCTTTTAGCAAAACTTATGCAAATAACTCAAAAAATCAAACAACAAGGCTTAAATTCACTTACAAGCGATGATAATAAAATCTTAGAAAAATTAGGCAAAAGTGCAAATGCGATTGCAAATAGTGTAGAAATTGACTTAAGTATTAGTGTGGTAGAAGATTTAGTAAATAACAAAATCTTAGATATAAAAGTCTAGTTTTATGATTTTATTTATGTTTAAAATTAAGTTATTTTGATACTTATATAAAATCTTAGAATTTGAAATTCTTATTTTAAATTCTAGAATTTCAAATAAGAATTTCATCAAACTATAAAGTATTTTTGAGCATCATCTTTGCTAAGTGCATTAGCAAAATAATTATTTTGCATAAATTCACAATCTTTATTAGTAGGATTTTTTGCATATGCAAGTGCTAAAGAACAAGCAAGTTTAATATCTTCTAAACTAGCGTCATTATCAAGTAAAGAAATAGCACCTATTAAATCGGTTCTAATTTCGCTCATTTTTATCTCTTCATTATCTAATAATTTTAAGATTTTTAGACCTTCTTCTTCATTTCTTGAAATTATCATTTTAGCACCATTTGGCAGTCTTAAATGTCTTCCATATCTTAACAATTCAGCGTTTTTACTATCTAGCGTTTTGTATTTTAGATAATCTTGGATTTTGTTTTTATATGCTTGTAAGGTTAGCAAACACCCACCAGCAGGGCTTTCATAATCGCTATAACCATAAACTTTTGCAAGTTCCATTTGTCTAGTTCTACCCCTACCACTAAAATCAAATAATTTTTCTCTATCAACCCAGCCTTTAAGTTCAGGCATAGTAGGTGCTAGTAATTTTGCACTAAGTGGGCGTAAAATGATATTATTTAAATCTTCGCTAAGTTTTGCAACACTATTTAATGCTTGTGCTCTTTGGCTCATTGGACGCTGACCTAGCACTTCTCCACTAATTACAAAAGAAGCACCTAAATCATCACACATACTAAGAGCAGTTTTAAACATATACCCATGACAATCAATGCAAGGATTAATAGCCTTTCCATAGCCATATTTTGGATTTAACAATACATCTTGTAAATATTTACTACTAATATCAACAACCCTAAAACTAGCTCCAGCCATATTTGCACGACGCTCTAAAAGGGCGAAATTCTTTCCGCCAAACCCTGTATCAATGTGAATAGCTTCAACTTCTATTCCTTGCTTTGCAATGGTAGTGATTGATAACATACTATCAAGACCACCACTAAATAAAGCTAATGCTTTCATTTATTCTCCTAATTTTCTTATATTATCTTTAAGCCTTGCTCTTTCATCATCGCTTAATTGCTTATTATGATTTGCTATTAGTTCTACTAGGCAATGATAAGCCTTTTTTAAACCATCATTACTATGAATTAATTTATGATTTTTTATTAATTCTTTAGCGTAATTTTTAAAAAGCAAGGCGTTTAGGATATTACAACTTGCGTAATAATTGGCTAAATTATTAAAAAATACTAAGATATTATCTACTTTTTTAGTAGGGTGAATATTGTTTAAAAACTCTAGCATATTAGCATTTGCGTAGTTTTTATTTAATACATCATCAATTAAATTATTATGAAAATATTCTCTTAAAATAAGAATATTAAAATTAGCTTTTGAAATAGCTAAAAAATAAATTATCGCATCTTCTAAAGAATTGCTTTGAGCTTGTTTAGCTTGTGGTTTTTTATCTATTACTTTTGCTTTTATTCCGTTTAATAAATCAAAATCAAGCCCATAATTTTCGCAAAATATTTTAAGATGAGTATTGGCTAAAAATTTATCAATAGTATTGGTGTAATTTAGCACAGCTGAATATGCTTGTTTGATTAAAAATGGCTCAATTTTGCTTATGCTTAATTTGTCTATATAATCTAAATTCAATTCTTTTTTAAATATATATTCAATACAAAAACTAATTATATTAATAGTATTATTTAGTTCGGTTTTTAGCTTTAATTCTTCATTATTTTCAATGTATTCGCCTGGGTCTTTATATGTTTTTAGCCTTATTACTTCGGCGTTGTAGCCAAATTTACTCAATAAAACTCCCGCTTTAAAAGCAGCTGCATTTCCCGCTGCATCTTTATCAAAGCATAAAGATACAAAACAATCTTTTTTAATTAATTTTAAATGTTGCTCTGTTAGTGCAGTTCCTAGCACTGCTACTGAATATGTAAGTCCTGCTTTATGAAGACTTATTGTATCCATATAGCCTTCGCAAATTATCATTCTTTTGTGTTTATTAATATCATTTTTTGCTAGATGATAAGCGTAAAATATACTACTTTTATCAAATAGTTTTGAAGCGGGAGAATTTACATATTTTGCAGGATTTTGTGGATTTAATGTGCGTCCTCCAAAACCTACTAAATAACCTGTATTATCGTAGATTGGAAAGGTAATTCTTTCTATAAAAGATGGATAAATTCCATTATCGTTTTTTTTAACTACCCCTTCTATTAATGCTTGTTCTAAAGCTATATTTGATTTTTGCAAAATCCTTAAAGTATCATTTGCACTTGGTGCGTAGCCAAGATTAAACTTAATTCTTAAATCCCTTGTGATTTTTCGCTTTTCAAGATAGGCAATCAAATTCCCACGGATATTTAATTCACTTATATAATATTCGTTGAGTATTTTACAAGCGTCGTTGTTTTGAATAATTTTTGTTTTTTTATCATCTTCTAAAATAAAGCCATAAATATTTGCTAATTCTTTTACTGCTTCTATAAATTCTAAATTATGATATTTTTGCATAAAGCTAATAGCATCACCATTCGCCCCACACCCAAAGCAATGAAAATATCCTTCATTTTCACGAACAGCCATACTAGGATTTTTATCAGCGTGAAACGGACATACGCACATATAATTCGCACCATTTTTATGCACGGGAATGTAGTTTGAAATCAAATCAACAATGTTAATGCTATCTTTTAATCTTTGAATGCTCTCGTTTGTAATCATAAAAGTATTATATGTATAATTAATTAATTTTATTTAAAGGATATTAGTGGATTTAATACTTAGCTATTATAGAAATCCTATTTTTGGAATTTTAGTTTTAATTAGCCTTGTTTTAATTATTGCTTTAGCTCAAATAATTTTTGCAAGTTTAAAGGAAAATCAAACTAATAAAAATATTAAAAAATATCTTGCTAATTTTAATGCAATTGAGCCTAAGTATTTAAGTAGTTTAAGTTTTGATGAAAGGCTTAATTTAGCTAATGGATTTTTTAAAGCTTCAATGTTTTTAGAGTGCAAATATGTTTTGATTAATTTATTAAACGAATTTGCAAATGATAAAGATTTATTATACTTATTATCTGTTTGTGATTTAAGGCTTGGATTATTAAACGACGCTAAACAAAATTTATTAAAGATTTTAAAATCTCGTGCTAGAGATGAATTAGCACTACTATGCCTTGGATATATTCATTTTAAATTAAACGAAATCAATGAATGCAAAGAAGTTTATAAATGTTTGTGCGTTTTAGGGGATTATGAAAAAGATTTAGAATTTATAAATAATTATAAAAGCTTTAATACTAAAAGTTTTAAAGAAATTAAAATTGATGATGAAACAATAAATCCAAATAATATCAGTCAATTTTATTTATGTAAAAATTGCTCATCACAATCTATTTTTTACACTCCGTTTTGTTCGCAGTGTTTTAAGTGTGATACAATGCAAGCTAATTTAAGGATAAGGATATGAAAAAATTAACGATTTATACTGATGGGAGTTGCCTTAAAAATCCTGGAGCAGGGGGTTGGGCTTGGATTATTATAGATAATGATTTAATCATTAAAGATAGTGGCGGAGATAAGCTTACAACCAATAATATTATGGAATTAAGTGCCTGTATTAACGCTTTAAAAAGCTTAAAAGAACCTTGCAAGATTGATTTATATAGCGATAGTCAATATGTAGTTAAGGGTATTAATGAATGGCTTAGTGGTTGGGTTAAGACTGATTTTAAAGGCAAAAAAAATGTTGAATTATGGAAGAGTTATTTAGAAGTTAGCAAAATCCACGATATTAATGCAATTTGGGTTAAAGCTCATAATGGTGATAAATACAATGAAATGTGTGATGAACTAGCTAGAAGTATGGCACTTGAGTATGAAAATAACACTATAAATGCTAATGTAGTGCTAGAAAAAAGAATTTCAAAATATCATAAAATTGAAGAAAAACTAGGATATAAATTTAAAAACGAAACCCTATTAAATCAGGCTTTAACTCATAAAAGTTTTAGCAAAACTCATAATGAAAGGCTTGAGTTTTTAGGTGATGCGGTGCTTGATTTGATAGTAGCAAATATTTTATACAAGGATTTTTCTCGTTATAGTGAAGGGGATTTAAGCAAATTAAGAGCAGCTTTAGTGAATGAAAAGTCTTTTGCAAAAATTGCTAGTTATCTTGAAATTGGAGAGTTTTTGCAATTATCAGTATCTGAAGAAAATAACGGCGGAAGAAAAAAACCAAGCTTATTATCAGATGCTTACGAAGCAATAATAGGTGCAATTTATTTAGAAAGTGGATATGAGATTGCTTGTGCTGTTGGCTCTAAGATATTAAATGAAGTTTTTCCTAAGATTGATATAGAATTAATTAAAGACTATAAAACAAAATTACAAGAAAAAACCCAAGCAATAATGGCTCAAACCCCTGAATATAGGATTTTACACACAAAAGGGCCTGATCATAAAAAAGAATTTGAAATAGGGCTTTTTTTAAATGATGAATTATTTACAAAAGCAATGGGTAATAGCAAAAAAGAAGCAGAGCAAAGTGCTGCTAAATTAGCGTTAGAGAAGTTAGAAGATGAATAGTTTTGGAACATTTTTAAAATTTAGCACTTTTGGAGAAAGTCACGGAAAAGCAATTGGAGTGGTTATTGATAACTATCCTGCAGGGGTTAGAATTGATACTGATTATATAAATTCCTTGCTTAAATTAAGACAAGGTGGTGGAGCGTTTAGCACTCCTAGAAAAGAAGCTGATGAAGTTAATATTATTAGCGGAGTATTTAATGATATTAGCACAGGTGCTCCAATTTGTGTGCTAGTAGAAAATAATAATACAAGAAGTAAAGATTATAAAGAGCATTTACGCCCTGCACACGCTGATTTTACATATTATGCAAAATACGAGCATTTTGATTATCGTGGCGGTGGTAGAAGTAGTGCTAGAGAAAGCGTAGCAAGGGTTATTGCAGGTGCTTTTGCTGATTTAATATTAAAAGAATTTAACATTAGAACTTATGCTAGTATTTGTGGGGTAGGTGGTGTTAGTTTAGATGAGTTTAAATTCAGTGAAGAAGAGTATAAAAGGGCTTTAGAAAAAGATTTTAATGCTTTAGGTGATGATTTATTTAAAGAATTATTTAAAGACGAAATCACAAAGGCAAAAAATAACAATGATAGCGTAGGTGCAAGTGTTAGCGTAGCAGCATTTGGCGTAATGGCAGGGCTTGGAGATGGGCTTTATGATAAATTAGATGCTAGAATTGCTAGTGCGTTTATGGGATTAAATGCTGTAAAGTGCGTTGAAATTGGAGCAGGAAGAAAGCTTAGCTCAATGAATGGCTCTTTTGCAAATGATGAGATTTTAGGTGTTAGCAATGATGAATTAATGCAAAATCAAAATAGCTCTATTTTAAAACAAAGCCCTAATTTTAAGTCATTTAAAGTAGCAAAAACTAATATTAATAAGCCTTTGTTTTTACATACTAGACATAATTTTAGTGGTGGAATTATCGGTGGGATTAGCACAGGAGAGAGTATTTATATTAAAGCTCATTTTAAGCCAACTCCATCAATTTTTAAAGAACAAACTATGTTAAATAAAGACTTTAGCCTAATAAAAGATGCAATTTATGGAAGGCACGATCCTTGCGTAGGTGTTCGTGGAGCTGTTGTCTTAAAAGCTATGCTAAGTTTTATAATAGCTGATTTTTTAATGTTAAATTCATCTGCTAAAATAAGCAACCTTAAAAAAATCTACAAAGGAGAATAAATGCCAATAATTAATGTAAAATTAGCAGCACCAATGCCAAATAAAGAAAAATGCGAAGAAATAATAAGTGATTTAACAAATTATTTTGAAACAAAATTAGGTAAAAAGCGTGAGAGAATAGTGGTAATGCTAGAAGAAATTCCGCAATCTCATATAGGTTTTGGCGGAAGAAGTGTTGAAACTATTAATAATGCTGATTTTGTTAATAATTTTAAACTTGACGATGATAGATAAAAAGCTCCCCATGATTTAAAATGGGGCGCAATTATGTTTGTTATATATTGCATAATAATTTTTATTTTATTTGCATTTATACTTATAATCAATGGTTTTCCAGAATTTGTATATTTAGTATGGAAAGCTTTTAAACGCTTTGATATTACTTATCCTTTAATATCTTTAGCGATTTTTACAATCTTATTTTTATTATTTATCAAAAAAATAAAAAAACTAAAATTCAAAACTTTTTTAATCATTAGCCTAATAATTATTAGTTTTGAAATGTTTTTTATTAGACCTGTGGTTGATTATTCTAGTTTTAATAATTTTAGCTATGTTTTTAAAAGTAATTATGAAAAAGACTTGCAAGGATATTGTGTAAAAGAAAATAAGATTTTAAGTAAAGACGAGCTTTTAAGAATAGCTACTAATGATTTTTTAGATAAAACTATAGTTTATTATAAAAATATAGCTAATAAGTATGAAAAAGACAGAGTTTATTTTTATACCCTTGATGAGGTTAAGGAATTTAATGATTTAAAATTATTTGATTTAGAAAAATTACAACAACACAAAATAAACACTAAAAATTATTTAGCAAACTTACCAAAACTACTAGAAAAACCATTATTTTTATCTACTCCTTATAGTTTTGATATTGTATTTTTTAATGAAGGATTTAAGATAAATAATGGATATTTAGAGTTTTTATATACCAGAACAGATAGTGCTAACATAACTCATCAATTAAAATCTAGCATAGAAATAGACAATTGTGGCAATACCAATAGAGCTATTGATGAAGAGCCTTGTTTTGATTTTTTTGGCTGCAAATATAGATATGATTTATAAAATTATAAGAATTTTAATTAGGATTTTAAAAACTAAAATTTTTAATTAAATTCTTGCCGAAATATCATATTTTGTCATTAAAACTCATAAAATTTCTATTTTATTACTTGATTTTTAGCATTACAATTTATATATTTTTTTGAATAATAATTTATAGGCTTTTTAAAATACTATGAAATTTAAAATTAGAATTTTATCTTTTAACCCAATTTATTCATTGCATTATAAATTTAAATTAATTAATCTTATTGAGATTTTAAAAGAATTTAATTTAGTATGCTTAACCCCATTTCATCATTTCGCATTTACCTAGTTTTATGCTTAAAATCAGCTTAAATATTTTAATTTTATGGGTTTTTATGAATTTCTGTTTGGCATTTTCTAAAATTTATTTTTGTTTAAGATTTAAAAGCCCTAATTATGGGCTTTTTAGACTTTAAAATTTCTTAAAATCAGAAAATGCTAAGCAAATTAAAAATTTTTATGATGAAATAGGCGTTTTAGTAGTGAAATTTAATTTTTGCTTGGCATTTTCTAAAAAATTTATTGTATTAAAATTATTTGCTGATAATTAGGCATTAATCAAGGATATTTATAATGATTTTTTATTTTAGTTCTTTTACAAAGTATGAAAAAATTAAGGGTTAGAGAACATTGCCCCGCTTTAGGGGATTGAAACACTAAGCTTTAAAAAGTATTCATTCATTTCTTTAAGTTAGAGAACATTGCCCCGTTTTAGGGGATTGAAACTTAATTTTATTATTTTTAGATAGTTGATTTTCTTTTGGTTAGAGAACATTGCCCCGATTTAGGGGATTGAATCTAATTGTGTTAAATCTAAATCTTCTTCGTCTTCTGTTAGAGAACATTGCCCCGCTTTAGGGGATTGCTTATAAAATTAGTTATTTGATAAAACAAAAAAAAGCTAAAAATTAATAAATTCACAAGTTAAAAAATATAAATTATTTATTTAATTTCACAAATATTTTAAAAGAATTTAAATCTAATATTTGATTTTTTAAATTTAGAATCAAAAATATTTATTTTATATTCGCGGCAAGTATTATTAACGCTAGTTAAGATAATAAAAGAATATTAAATCACAAGAAATTACTTGCAATTTAAAATATATCTTAATTTATAATCTTCAAAATGTTTTGGATAAGGGACACTTACTTTAAAGCTTTTTGATGCGTTTTCATTGATAATCCCTTCTATTTTAAAATCGTGAGAGTAAAAATTGCGAATTTTATTAAGTTTTAATGGGTCAAAGCCTTTGCTTAAATCAAATATACTTCCATCTACTTTTTTGATACCAAGATTTATTATTCCTATATTTAATTCACAGGTTTTTACAGGAACTTTTCCATTATTATATATTTGACCACTAATTACTACTTCATTTGCTGATTTATAGTCTTTTTGATTTCTTAATTCTACACTTTTTAAAAAGCTATCTATAGTAAGAAGAGTTGAATATCCAAAAATCAATACAAAAATTATGAGTGTAAAAGAAAAGGTATAAAGCTTGTTTTTTTCTTTAAAAAAATAAATAATTAAAAATTGTGAAAATATATAAACTACAAAAGCTGCAAATATTACAAAGATATGAAATTGCGATAAATACATAAATATCTCCTAAAAACAAGTAATTAAAGTATCAATTGTATATTTTTTAACATTACTAGGTATTAATAAATAAGATTTTTCGTATGAATTTTTTGGAATATCTTTTAAAATAATTTCTGTTGTTTTTAATGGTTTTAAGGTATTTTTGATTAGTTCTAAGTTATTTTTGCTGATTTTTTTTATATTGAATTTAATTTTGCATATTTTAAAATCTCTTTGAGATTTGTTATGTAATTTAAAATCTAAATATATATTATCGCTGAAAATTAATTTATCATTTTTGATTATTTCAAGTTCTGCTGGACGATATGTAGCATTTATATAGTTTTCTCCAATAAAAAACAATACAAATTCTAAAATAATACCTACTATGATTAAAAATATTGAGAAAGTTGGCAATTTTCTTAAAAAAATCGCAAGAATTAAAATCACTATAAAAAATAAAAAACAAAGCCCAAGAAGAATTAAATCTTGGGCATAGAAATTCGCTAGATAAAAATGAATAGTATCTAATAATTTTTGCATTAATTATTAAGGCTGGTTGTCTTTTTTGTGCTTGCATTATCTAGCCAAATATTAGGCACAGCTCCGCCAGGTGTTAAGAAAATCTTAGCATCATTATTAACCTTTAAAGCTTCGTTAAATTCTTTTTGGGTTTCAATTTGCTTTAATTCTAATAATTCTTTACTTATACTTTTTGCGATTTCTCTATTTGCATAAGCTTGTGCGTCTGCTTCTATTTTTTGTGCATCTGCTTTACCTTGTGCTTCAATAATCGCAGCTTTTGCTATACCTTCTGCAAGTGCAGCTTTTTTAAGTGCTTCTTGATTTGCACGCTCAACTTCATATTTTGTTCTTTCTGCTTCTTGTTTAGCTATTTGAACTTTTTCAATTTGCTCTTTAACATTTGTTGGTAGTATTATTCCACGAAGTTTTACACTTTCAAGTAATACAGGTTTATTATCTTGAGCGTCTATGCTTTTTCTTGATTCAAGTTCAATTGAAGCAGCGATTTCATTACGCTTTATAGGTAATTCTTCAGCTGTATATTTTCCAACCACACTTCTTACAACTTCTAAAATAACAGGGTCTATAATTTTATTTTCCCAATCAAGTCCCCATTGAGCTATAGTTTGAGGTGCATTACTTGCATCTAAGCGATATTGCACTGTTATATCTACTGATACAGGTAAGTTTCTAGCATCAACAACCGTGATTGATTCTTTATTGATTATGCTTTCTCTACCATAAGTTCTTTCACTCGCACCTTCAACGCTAGCATAATTTATTTGTCTTACTTTAGTATCTACAATTAAAACTTTTTGAAAATACGGGATTATAAAGTGAAAACCAGGTTGAAGAGCTATCGGATCATACTTACCAGTAGTTGATCTAATACCTACTTGTCCTGAATTTACAACTACAAATGGCTTAGCTATTACTACTATTAAAAATATAACAACAGCTGCAATTATTACTCCGTTAAATTTACCAAAACCTTTAAAATTAAAATCAATATTAAAATCTGTTTTTTTATTGTCATTTTTTTTGTTTTTATTGAAATAATCATTCAAATCTGCTGGCATTTATACTCCTTGTTAATTGATAAAGAAAGCATTTTACATTGTATAAGTTTATAATTAGAAAAAAGATTTTATAAAAGATAGTCTTATTGTTAATAAAATTAAAAGTTAAAATCAAATTCTTATTTTAGATTCTATATATTATAAAGTTTAGAGCGATAATTCGCTCTAAAAAATTAAATATAAGTTAGCCAAGAAGCGTATTTTTCATTTCTTCCATATACTATATCAAAGAAAGCATCTTGGATTTTTTTAGTAATTTCTCCACGAGCCCCATTTCCTATTACTCTATGATCTAGTGAATTAATAGGAGTAATTTCAGCTGCTGTTCCTGTAAAGAATGCTTCATCACAAACATAAACTTCATCTCTACTAATTCTTCTTCTTTCTACACTAATACCTAAATCTTTTGCAATTTTTAAAACAGAATCTTGAGTGATTGATTTTAGAGCATAATCATTTGGTGGAGTGATTAATACGCCATTTTTAACCATGAAAAAGCACTCGCCTGTGCCTTCTGCTATAAATCCTTCTTCATCACACATTAAAGCTTCTTCAAAACCTGAATTAATAGCTTCATATTTAGCCATCATTGAGTTTAGATAGTTTGCACTTGCTTTTGCTTTATTGAAATTTGCTTTTGTGCTATTTCTCATTAATGATGAACAACATACTTTAATACCTTTATTAAGTCCATCTTCTCCTAAATAAGCACCCCATTCCCAAGCTGCAATACCTACTCTAACAGGAGCTTTTGCATGATAAATTCCCATAATACCATCGCCTAAGAAAATTAAAGGGCGAATATATGTATTTGAATTAAAATTATTGCGTCTTAATAATTCAATTTGAGCATCTTCTAATTCTTTTTGCGAAAATGGTGGAGTAATTGCAGTGATTTTTGCACTTTCTAATAATCTTTTAGTGTGATCTTGCAATCTAAAAATAGCCATACCATTTTCTGTTTTATACGCTCTTGTTCCTTCAAATACTGCGTTAGCATAATGTAATGAGTGAGTTAAAAAATGAACTTTTGCATCAGCAAAGTTAATAATTTGTCCATCCATCCAGATGTAATCAGCTTTAATTGCCATACTTTTTCCTTTAAATTAAATTTTGTGAAGTTTAACAGATTTTTCATAATAAGTATTTATTTTTTTTACCTAGAATTAAAAATTAATAAGGAGAAAAAATGGTAACAGATAAAAATTATTATTTAAATAGAAGAAATTTTTTAAAATTAGGTGCAGGAACTATAGTTTCAAGCCAAGCAATAGCTGAAGAATTAGCAAAAACTAATCTTGATTTAGTTCCAAGCGATAGTGAATATGCTTATAATTATGTTAATTTTTATGAGTTTAGCACAAACAAAAGCGAATGCGTAAGATTAGCTAGCAAATCAAGCTTAAATGATAAAGCTATTTCAATTGAGATAGGTGGTTTGTGTGAAAACCCAATGACCTTAACTGATTTATCAGCTTTTAAAATTGTTGAAAGGGTTTATAAATTACGCTGCGTAGAAGCTTGGAGTATGAATTTACCTTGGCAAGGATTTGAATTAAGAGAATTGATTAATCTTGCAAAGCCAACAAGTGAAGCAAAATTTGTTAAATTTACAAGTTTATATGACCCTGATATTTTTCCTGATCAAAGATTTAATGGAGTATTAGATTATCCTTATGTAGAAGGATTAAGATTAGATGAAGCAATGCACCCGCTAACATTACTTGCAACAGGACTTTATAAAGAAAAATTAAAAGCTCAAAATGGAGCTCCAATTCGCTTAGTTGTTCCTTGGAAATATGGTTTTAAATATATTAAATCAATTGCTAAAATTGAATTTACTAAAGAGCAACCTGTTAGCTCTTGGGAAAAATACAATCCGAATGAATACGGCTTTTATGCAAATGTTAATCCAAATGTCCCACATCCTAGATGGTCTCAAGCATCGCATAGGGTTTTAGGTAGCTTTTTTAAAGAAGATACTCAATTATTTAATGGTTATGAAGAAGAAGTTGGGTATTTATATAAAGATTTAGATTTAAGAAAGAATTTTTAATGATTATTGCAATTAAAATTCTTTTAGTTTTAGCGTCTTTTGGGTATTTTATATCATCTGTTTTATTAGGATATGATTATGTAAAAGATATTTACAAAGCAAGTGGGCAACTTGCTTTAATATCTTTATTTTTAAGTATTGCTTTACCTAATAAATTCTTAGTTTTTATAAAGTTTTTTGGTAAATTAGCTGGATTTTTTGCAATATTGCATTTTTTAAATTTTGTTATAGTAGATAATCAATTTAATATAAAAATATTATTTACAAATACTATTGCAATAAGAAATCTTTTAGGATTAATTGCATTTATTTTTATGATTTTAATGTTTTATAAAAAGTATTTAAATTATTCTAATTTTGTGTTTTTACTAGCGGCATTTCATTATTCTTTAAGTGTGAAAATTCCTGAAACATTGCATTATTTAGTTATATTAGTGGCATTTTTATTTTTATTTAGGAGTAAAAATGATATTCGGAAAGATTGATTATATTAATTTATTACCACTGCATTTTTATTTAAAAAGCTCAAAATTACCAAGCTATGTAAAAAAAAGCATAGAGTATAAAAAAGATGTTCCTGCAAAATTAAATAAAGCATTGAAAGAAAAAAGATTAGATTGCGCAATTATTTCTAGTATTGAAAGTAAAAGGTCAAAATATAAGAATTTAAATATAGGAATTTGCGCTAACAAAAAGGTATTAAGTGTATTAGTTGAAAAGAACTCAAATGCACAAAATGATAAAGAATCAGCCACTTCAAATGCTTTAGCTAAGGTTTTAAAATTAAATGGTAAAGTAATTATTGGAGATAAGGCACTAAAAGAATATGTAAATAATAAAGAAAAATACATTGATATGTGTGAAAAATGGTATGAATTAACTAAATTGCCTTTTATGTTTGCAAGGTTTTCAAGTATTAAAAATCATAATAGTGCAAAAAGAATTTTAAAACCTTTTATAAGAAAAAATCTAACTGCAAATCAAAGAATAAAAATACCTAATTATATTTTAGATTATTATTCAAATACAAGAAAAATTAGTAATAATGATATTAAAAACTACCTAAAATATATTTATTATAAAATTGGTAAAAAAGAATTAAAAGCGTTGAGTATTTATACTAAAAAAATATATATTTAGTGGCATTAAAAACGCCACTAAATTGGGTAATTATTTCTTTTTCTTACCACATTTACCAGTTTTGCAAGCTGTTGCAGCAACTTTTTCTTTTAACACGCTGCTAACCTTGAATTTAACAACTTTAGTTGCTGGAACTTTAATTTCTTTACCTGTGCTTGGAACTCTTGCAGTTCTTTCTGCTCTATCAGTTGTTGAGAAAGTTCCAAAACCATTAAATGGAATTGATTCACCTTTTTCTAAAGACTCAGCTAGTGCTTCAAATACAGCATTTACTGCAGTTGTAGCATCTTTTTTAGTAATTTCTGCTTTTTCAGCAACTAATGAAATAAAATCTGCTTTAGTCATCTAAAACTCCTTAATATTGATTAAAAGCCCTATTTTACAATAAAAAAACAATATTTAGCTAAAAAACAAAAAAAATATTAGTATTTGTGTAAAAATATAGCAAAATTAGTTTTTAAATAGCATAGTTGGCAAGTTTAATACGCAATTTATTAGAAATATTTTTAATTTTATAAAATTTTAAGCAAAAATATATATAATTTGCTTTTTTTATTCACGCTTAGGTAGCTCAGCTGGCTAGAGCGCTGGTCTCATAAGCCGGAGGTCGGGAGTTCGAGTCTCCCCCTAAGCACCATTTCATAACTTCAAATAATTTTTCCAATTTAATTTTTTATAGTTTTTATATTTTTTTGATTTTTATTAGAAAACTCGTTTTAAATATAAGAATTTAAAACGAGTAAGAAAGATTAACCATCAGCGTTAATTTTAGCGATTAATTCATTTAATACAATATCTGCATTTTCGTGAGCAACTTGACAAGTCCCAGCAGCTTCGTGTCCACCACCGCCGTATTTTAACATTAGCTCACCTATGTTTGTTTTGCTAGTTCTATTAAATATACTTTTACCTGTCGCATAAACCATATTTTGACCTCTAAATCCTAAGATTTTATGAATTGATATATTGCATTCAGGATAAAGTGCATAAATCATAAAGCGATTACCTGGATAAATGATTTCTTCTTTGCTTAAATCTAAAACAACAAGGTTTTTATAAACTTTAGAGCATCTTTTTAGTTGTTCTTTAAATTCTTTTTCATATTTAATGTATAAATCGCTTCTTTCTACTACATCAGGTAATTTCATAATATCATCAATTTTATGATTTTTACAATAATCAATTAAATCCATCATAAGGTTATAATTGCTTATCCTAAAATCGTGAAATCTACCAAGTCCAGTTCTACTATCCATTAAAAAGCTTAAGAATTCCCAACCTTTAGGCTCAAGCACATCTTCCATTAAAAATTGAGCGCTATCTGCTTTATCAACAGCTACCATCATATCGTGCCATTCTTCAGGAAATTTTACGCCTTGTTTTTCATAATAATCATAAACAACTCTAGCAGCACTTGGTGCATCTGGAATAATTATATGATTATCTGCTTTTCCGTTTCTAATACTTTCGCTTTCGTGATGGTCAAACACTAAATAAGCATTAGGGCAATATGGTAAGTTTGTAACAATATCATTATTTGTAATTTCTATTGTTCCATCTTGCATATCTTTTGGATGAACGAATTTAATATCACTTATTAAATCCATATGTTTAAGCAAAACAGCACATACAAGTCCATCCATATCACTTCTAGTAATTAATCTATATTTATTCATAGTTTTTCCTTTGTTTTTTTGATTATTTTTAAGTATTTTATACTATTTGATTGCATTTGTTTTATTTCATAATAACAATGCTCATCTTCACATCTTTCTTTTTCACTTGGAACATGTCCTAAACGATTAAAGACATAACCACCAATTGTAAGTTCTTCTAATTCATCATCATATTTAATATCTAGAATTTCTTCAACACTTTCAATATCTAGTCTTCCATTTACTATATAAACATTATCGTTAATTTTTCTGAAATCTTGTTCTTTTTTATCATGCTCATCGTTTATATCTCCAACAAGTTCTTCAATAATGTCTTCCATAGTTAAAAGCCCAGCTGTTCCACCATATTCATCAATTACTATGGCTGTGTGAATTTGCTCTTTATTCATTTGAACAAGAACCTTTGAAATACTAATATTTTCTGGGACAAATAGAACTTTTCTTACACATTCATTTAAATCTTTATTTTGATTATCTAATAAATCTCTAATATGAATCATACCTAAAACATTGTCTTTACTAGCATCTATAAAAGGAAATCTAGTGTGTTTATAATCATGAACTATTTTTATATTTTCTTCGTATGAATTAACTTTATTTAAGCAAATCATATCTCTTCTAGGAGTCATTATTTCTTTCGCTACAATATCACTAAAATCAACAGCATTTTGTATAAGTTCGGTTTCAAATTCGTCTAAAACGCCACTTTTTTGACTTTCGCTTGCTATGAATTTAATTTCTTCTTCAGAGTGAGCTGCGTGCTCGTTTGTTTTTATTCTTAATATTTTTAATATAGATAAAGATAAGAAATCAAATGTAACTATGAAAGGCGCAAAAATTATTCTAAATAAATAAAGTGGTCTTGCTATCCATAAAACTATGCTTTCAGTTTTTGCAATTGCTATACTTTTTGGAACAATTTCTCCTAAAACTACATGAAGTAGTGTAATTAATATAAAAGAAATAGCAACAGAAATACTATGTATTGCTATAGGATTTACATCAAAGCTTGATAGAATTTTATTTAATAAAACAGCGACAGAACTTTCTCCTAACCAACCAAGAGCCAAAGAACTTAAAGTAATACCTAATTGAGTAGCTGATAAATAAGTATCTAAATTTTTATACATTTCTAAAGCTAGTTTTGAATTAGCTCTTTTTTGATTTACAAATTCTTCTAACTTACTTTTTCTAATCTTGACAATACTAAACTCAGATAATACAAAAAATCCATTTAAAAAAACACAAAACAATGCTAAAAACAGCATTAATGCCGTATAACTGGGGTCCAAAAAATCTCCTTGTAAAAAATAAAGCTAAAATTATAAACATACAAACTTAAAAAATAGTAAGAATTATAAAAAGGCATTTTTATATTAAAAATTAAAAGGAATTTAAAATAATTTGATTTATTTTAAATTCCTAAAAAATTATTTAGTGTATTCTACGCTAAAGCTTTCTTTTGCACTAATTTCGCTATTTGAGTGCATTCTAATTAAATCTTTTATATATTCATTAGTTTTTTTATCACTTGATAATTCAAGTTCAATACTTCCATCGGTAAGTTTTTTGATATTAGAATTGTAATCACTTGTAAAAGAAATATTATTAATAATATCAGCAATTGGTTTTAGATAATAATGCCCGCTAGTAGTTGTGCTTGTGTATAATTCGCTAATTTTACCAGTTGTATTTATATATTTTAATTTTAAATCACTCGGTAATAATTTTTTATATTTTTTACCCGCATCTGCTTTAGTATCTTTATACATTGCATAAGCAAAAATAAATGGATAATTTTTTGTAAAATTAACAGGAGTTCCTTTATCTATTGTTATGCTACTTGTAGTATCAAGATTAAATTCATTTACATCAGGCTTATTTAAAATGTCTTTACTAGGTGCTAAGTCATTTGTTTTTTGGAATTTTGTATAGCCTATTTTTGTAATAAATTCTAAATCATCAGGACTTGCTTCGTATTTTTTAGCAACGCTACTTAGAGTATTTAAATTTTTATTGACTTCGTTATCTAAATTTTGCATTTTTGAATCAAAAATTGCATTTAGTGTAGTATTGCTAGCGCTTAAAGTCATTTTGATTTTTTGATTTGTGATATTCATATTTTTAATACTTAATTTATTTGTATAAATTCTATATCTACTACTAGCTTGAGTATCGTTATTATCTAAGAAATTTAAATCAAAATCTATATCAATATCGCTAGGAAAATACTTATATACATATTCTAAACTATTAGCAGAACTTGAGCCTTTATTTTCTATATTTACAGGTATATTTAGTGAATGTGTAAAATCACAATTTATACCAGAACATTTACCCAAATCAGCTTCGCTTTGTCCTACAACTTCATCAGAAAATAAAACAGCATCAGATAAACCATCAGATGTTTTTATATTATTTAAATTCGTAGTAGATGAGCTAGTAAAATCAGCATTAATAGGCTTAATTAATATATGGCAAGATATTTTTCCATTAGCGTTGATTGTATTTGAAAATCCAGTATTTTCACATTTTTTATTGGTAATATCACTTCCTACAAAATCATTGTCTTTAAACTCAATAATTCCACTTCCAGCAAAAGGATAAGCAATTACCATATCAAAACTATAATCTTTATTATTGCGTTTAAAATTAATAGGATTTAGTTGGCTAATTTTGTTATAAGCACTTGTTTCTAAATCAAATGTATAAAAACTACCTTTGCTATTTGTAACTTTTAATTTAGCTTCTTTAATTCCTATATTTGAATTAATACTTAATTTTCTATCTTGGGTATCTAATACACTTGCTTTAAGGGTAGTTGGTAAAGGTTTTTTTAATCCTTCTCCTGCTTTAGTAACAAAATCATTTATTTTTATTTCAGCTGGTCTTACCATAAAGTTTTTGCATATTGGAGTAGGGGTTAATAATTTACCTTGCATATCTTTTTGAGTATAGCAAATATCGTGGCGACCTGGAGTTATATTGATAAATTCAATTATAAAATCTCCCATCATTTGATTATCAGGATTTACTCTAAAATCATCTTTATCGTATATTAAAACCTTAGTAGCTCTTCCATCATCGTGATTTACACTTGCAGTATTAGAAAAGAAACTAATTCTAGTTTTATCAGCTGCATGAACAAAACCTATATATACATTATCTCCAACCATTCTTGTATATGTATCATTAGCTATTTTTGCTTTTTTATCATTTAAGTCTTTAATGCTAGGTCTTAAATCTTCTCCTAGACTAGGTTTTCTATTTAGTATTTTCCAAATACTTCCAAAATAGTGTTGTTTTTGCACTATTTCTTCATCTGTTAAAATAAATGCTGCAGTCTCACTAACGCCTTTTATGATATTTTTACTATCTACTTCAAACATAGGTCTTTTATCGTTATCGTAAATTCTTTCTGTTGTAATTTCTATTAACGATGGTTCTTTTAATTTAAAGCTAAGTTCTCTTATGAAGTATTCTAAGTTTTCTGAATTAGCGTAATCTAAATCTAATTCATAATAAATCACACTTGGTTGCTTTGATTTTATAGTGTAATCATTTCCATTTTTTGCTAAAGTGCTAATTTGAACTCTTAAATCTACATAATATTTGCTTAAATCTTTATCACAACATTTTATATAATTTCCATCTTTAGTCTTTGTATAATCATATCTTTTTTCTAAGTTTTGACCATTATAAAATGGAGTTATATGAACTTCAGGAATTTTATTAAATATAGGATATGTTTTATCTCCTACTTTTGCACTGCCTGCTGGATTTAAATCTTTTGAAATTAAACTAAATTTAGTGCTATTTGCGTCAGGATAGAATAAGAATTTAAAATTAGCATTAATTTCAGGCTTATTTTTATAAATGCCTACAATTGTATCAGCAGGGAATTTCCCATCTCCATAATTTTTACCCCAATTTACAATATCTGTAGATGTAAAATATTTTGGATTTTTTAAATGAGCGTATAAATCCCCTGGACTTGCTGTGTATTTTTTCATATTGTCTTTATAGTATTTATATTCTTCTTTTAATGAAGTTGGTCTTAAATGTAGGCTAAAGATTTTTGTGCTTATATTTTCTTGATTACCTATATCTTTAGGCATAATTCCAGCTCTTTCTCTTATGCCGTTTTGTTTGTATTTTGAATTCTTACATTCTTTTCGTATATCAAATAATCCAGGTGCAACTTTGATTATACAATCTTTTGAATTTTTGATTTCTTTATATATTGCTTTTTCGCCTATTGCTCCATCTCTAGTTTTATGAATACTATAAATACTTCTTTCTTGTGTTGTATCTATGTAAGGAGAAAATCTTTGAATATATTTAGCATTTGCAAGTGCTTGATTGTTGTTATAAACGAAATTCCTAAGCCTTAAAGCTTTTATATCATAGGTTTTATATTCGTTTGATTTCCACTGACTTTTTTCGTTGTAATATCCATTGCTAGAAAAGTAATATCCATCGTAATATTCCATATTAAATGTGTAGCATTTGCTTAGTCCTGATTTATTTTGTGCGAAATATTGATTATTTAAAAATCCCCATTTAGCATTACCTTTTAAAAATTCTTTAGGAGAATACAAGGCATTATTTTTTAAGAAAAATTGTTCTGAATATTTAGCACATTCATCATTTGTATAATAAGCATTATCAGTTAAGGTAGCACCTACTTCGTTTTCATCTAGCGTTAAAGGTATTCCGCTAGCAAATCCTTGGTCAGGATTTAATCTACAACCTTTGCTTTTCATAAATCTTACAAAATCATTGTATGCGTTTTCGCTATCAGAAGTTGTGCTTGAGCCGTGCTGATAGCCTAAATAAGTATTTGCAAATCTATAAGCATTTGAGTTTTTTTCATTATTTAGTAATTGTTCGCTTAAAAAATAGCTAAAAATTGAATCATTATCGCTACTTGCTAAAAGTATGATTTTACCTGTTGTATTAACTTCAAATTCTTTAAACACATCTTGAATATACGATTCATCATAAAAATAAGATTTCATTGGAAAAGTAATTTCAGTATTTTTTACACTATCTAGCTTTTTAGGTTTTGAGTTTTGATGAGAAATAAAATCATCGTAATTATTAGGATTATAATTAGTTCCCGCTGCATTATCTTCGTAATTTACGCAAAATACATTTTCTCTAAATCTTCTTGAATCGGTATGATGAGATGATTGATTGCCTTTAAAAGAGCCAAATTTTTTTACAATGCTATTTTGATAATCTAGTTTAGCCCAAGCATAATCCCAATTAAATCCCCAATTTACAATAATTCTTTGCTCGTCTTCAGCATCAGTTCTGTTAAAATGATCATCTATGTTAAAGATTTGATAAAGTTGAAAACAAGCGCTTCTGCCTTTATCATTATTTCTTGTATTATTTATAACGCAATCAGCTAAATCTATATCTGTATGTTGTTTATGGTTTTGAGTTCCAAAATACATTCCGAAAGGATGAACTTTATTTGTATATTCATAAGAATAAAGATTAGATATTACGAGTAGTGATATGAGGACTTTTTTCATTATGCACCTTTAAATTAAGATTTTAAGTTAATTAATTATATTTTTTAGTTTTTAAATTAAGATTAAATTAAAAAATTATGATTTAAAAGAGTATTTAAAAATAGCCCCTTTTTCATAATTAAATGCTTCGTATGCAATATCGTATTTTTTGCAAATATTTCTTACTATATTAAGACCTAAGCCAAATCCACCTTTAGCTAAATCTTCTCTAGCATATCTTTGCCAAATTCTTTTTGTATCTTTTATGCCAATTCCTTCATCTTGTATTATAAAAATTATTTTTTCATTTGATTGGCTTAAAGATATTGTAATTTTAGAATTAACTTTTGTATATTTAATTGCATTTGAAATATTATTATCTACAATTCTTAGTAACTCTACTTCGCTGATTAATACATATAAATCATTAGTGATTTCTAAATGAAATTCCACACTTTTCATACTAGCAATACTATTAAAAAAATCAATTCTTGTTTTTAAAAAATTAGAAAAATTAATATTTTTTAGTGGGTATTTAGCATTTGGATTTTCTATATAAAATCCTACATCATCATATGTTGTTTTCATCTGATTTAGTGCTGCTTTAATTCTTTTTTGATATTTATTACTTTCTAACATATCAGCATTTAATAAGGCTATACCCAATGGAGTTTTTAACTCGTGCATTGCATCATAAAAAAATGTATTCATAGTGTTTTTATACCAAATTAAACTTTTGATATTGTTTTTATAAACTAAGTAAATTAAAACAAATAATATAAAAGTTCCCCCACCAAATACTATAGCAGCATTGATTATGCTTTTGTTATAAACGCAAGGTTTTGATAGCACCACATTGTATGTTGTATTGTTTATTTGTTTTTGGAATTTGTAATAAAGCAAAGAATTATGAGTTTTATATATAAAATCATCTTTTATATAGTTTATATCAAGTTCGCATTTTACAATTTCTTCATTATTGAAAATACATATTTTTATATCTTGTAAGTTATTTAAATCCTTATTTATATAACTTGCTAGTTCTAATAGCGTAGAGTTTTTATCATTAGCTACACTTAATTTCAATATATTTATAGCTAACATTGATATGACTAAAGCTATAAGGGTTAATAGTATTGTTTGCTTAGACATTGATTTTATAGCCAAGTCCTCTAGATGATATTATAAAATCATCGCAAGTTTTTGCTCTAATTCTTTTGACATATACTCTTACATCGCTTGAGCCATTGGTTTCAAATTCTTCATTTGCCCCCCCCCATACATATTCATAAATACTGCTTACATTTACATAACTTGATTTATTGCTTAACAAATATTCAATCAATGTGATTTCTTTACTAGTAAGCTCTATTAGAGTTTTATTTTTGCTAAGACTTTTAGAAATATAATCATATACAAACTCGCCTGAAATTGTGATTGTATCATTACTTTGAGTGTTAAAAAATTGTTTTAATAATTCTTTAATTCTATATTTTAATTCATCTAGTTCAAAAGGTTTTTTAAGGTATTCATTGCAGCCTAGCTCATATCCTTTTTTAATACTTGCTATATCAGTTCTTGAAGTCATCATCATAATAGGGTTAGTAATATTTAAGCTTTTTATATAACTTAATACATCAAAGCCATTAGTATTTATTACTTTTATATCAAGTATATAAAGATGATAAAATTTATTTGCGATAGTTTTACAGGCTAAGTCGCCATCACTAAAAACATCAACACTAAATCCTAAATCTTGCAAATATTCACAAATACTAGTAGCATATAAATAATCATCTTCAAGCAATAAAATATTCATAATTACTTCCTTAAAAAATGTTTATTTTAGTTTTTTAATATTATTTTTAGCTAAAAAGTGTCTAAATTAGGATATTTCAATCATTAATCCCTAAATTCCAAAAATATTTTTATGTTTAAGTGTTTTTTAAGTTTAATAACATATAATTCAAGCTTTTTATTTGCTTCTAGCAAATCGTTATTTTAAATAGTTTTATTGTTAATTTTAAATATATCAATTATTTCAACGTCAATCTTTGATATCTAAACAAGTGATCAAGAGCCATTTAAAACTTTCTTATATATAAGTTTTAAATCATTCACT
>NZ_JAHCZD010000024.1:0-23595 GCF_018501175.1 Campylobacter sp. 2018MI10
ATTATTAATATTTGTTACTTTTCGTAATATTTTTAAATAATTCATAATTTTAAATTCCTTTAAAATTAATAGAATTTGAAATAGGAATTTAAACTTTTATATCAAATAAACTTATATTTTTTTGGCTGTATTGTAAAGCTGCTTGTAAAAACTCTTCAAATGTTTCGTAATTATCTATATCTTTAGGAGCTTTTAGGTTTTTACCACTTAGCATTTCATATAATAATTTTTGCATTAGCTTTTGCCACTCATCTTCTTTACCTATCTCATAGCGTTTTGTATTGTTTGGCTTTATCATACCCCAATCATCATCTGTGCGATACGGGTCAAATGGGTCGCTGTAGTCATGTCCCATTTGCTTAGCATAATTAGTTTTTTCACCTTCTACTAAAATATAATTATTATATAAAACAGCAGCTAAAAGTCCGCCTTTGCTATACTCGCCTTGCTCGTTTTGGTAGTTTTCTTTATGTGGGTCGTAGATAAAACTACATATACTATCTAACCACGCATCATAATTATTTATAGGTGGTTCTTTTTTAAAAAAAATATCATCTTTTTCAAACAAGCCAGATAAATAATTAGTAGCTCTATATTTTGAATCAAGCCTACAATAATCTGTCATTTTTACATAGTCTTGATAATCTTCTAATTTATCAAAAGTCTTTGTAATAGTTAAGCTTCTTTTATCCATTTCAAAAAAATGTGAAGTTTTCCAAAGCTCATCAGAGCTAAAAAAATCCTTTGAGTTTAAAAACTCATCGCCTAAAACTCCTTTTAAAACTTTATAAGCACTACTTGCACTTTTTACTATGTCTATGTTGTGACGCATTTTGTATATTGGCGGGTTTGCTTGATTATTTTTTTCTACAAGAGAAAGCATTGTATCGCTATGTATTTTAAAATCTTCAGCAATTCCTGCTGCTTTGTTAAAATCACTTGTAAAAAAGCCATCTTTATCAACTCCGTATCCTAATACTTCACCTACCTTTTTATCATCTGCTTTATTATCTACTTTTTTAATCTCGTTATTTGTTTCTTTTTTGCTTATATTGGTTATTTGATATGTTGAATAAGAATTTATTTTCATAATTATTCCTTTATTTTAAATTCTTTTATCATATAAATTCTCGCTATCTTTATATGCCATTAAAATAGCTAATAAATCTCTTTCATCTTTGATATTTTGAATATCAAGTTTGCTTAAAATATCTTCCATACTTTCACGAGTGCTAGTGCCTTTTACTTCTATGGCTTCGTAAGGTTTTTCTTTAATTTGTTCTTCTTTTTCTTCTTTTAACTTATTCTCATCATAAAAATCTTTTAATTTTAAATATTCTTTTTTAAAGTCTTCTATGCTGATTTCTTCATTTACAAACAACATTTCTAATCTATTATCATTATCTTCAAATGATTTTTTAAACTTTTTATCACTTAAAGATAGTTTGTCTATGGGATTTTCTTTTAAAAATTCTAAAAGCTCTTTTGAATCATCGTTATTTTGATAAAAAGCTCTTTGATATATTGAATTGTTTTCAAATTTAAACAAAGGTTGAACTTCTAGCTTAAGTGATACAACCCAAGCAGGATCACACTTATTTACTTTAAGAGAATCTTTTGTGCTTAATATTTCTTCATTTGGGTCTTTTTCGTAAGTAATTATTCCTTTTAGCATTTCGTTTTCTAAGGCTTCATAAATCTTACTGCCTTTTTCATAAGCTCCTATTTTACTAAGCACAGCATTTGGATCATATGTGCCCCATTCATCTTGTGGGGCGTCTTTTAAAATATTTGCGATTTGTTCTTTTAGATTATCTTTAGGAGTTTGAGTGGTTGGAATTTGATTTTTAATATTTGTTTGATAATTTATATAATTGTTATTTGTTATTTGCATTTTAAACCCCCGTTATTTTTCTATATCGGTAGGTTTAAAAAAATATTAATAGATATTTAATTTATATCTGAACTCTTTTATAAAAATCCTTAGCATTAGCCCTAAAATCATTTGAATAATTATTGTTTAATAAAGCATCTACTGCTAGGCTCTGACTTAACTCTCTTACCTTTTCTTTTAATTTTTTCTCATCTTCAAACTTATCTAAATAATCTTGGATTTTTTCCTTGCTAAGTCCTGTTAATAATTCTAGTTTTGAAATATCTATGCCTTCATTTGGATTAAGCTTACTTAGTGCATCTTCTATAATCATTCTTTCTTTATATTCATCTTTAATCTTAGTTGCCCCACTATCGCTTACCTTAAGCCCTTGTGTGCCACCTAGAAAACTTACAAATAATCCTGCATTAGAAATCTCGCCATCTTTTATATAAGGACTTAAATCAAAATTAAGCTTTCTGCTATTATTTACGCTTAAATCATAATCAAACTTAAAGCCTATTTGTAAAGCATTTTCCTTATTCTCATAATACTTATTGCCAACATTTGCGTGTGAATAATCAAATGTATAACCATTATTGATTTTAAGTCCAACCAAATCAACATAATTTGGCATATTAGCAATATCATCTTTGCTAAACTCGGCTACATTTCCTACAATTTGCTCGTATAATCTAAACTGGTGTTTGATAGTGTCTGCGTAATCAATATTTTCATAAATATTATTAAAAATACCAACTTGTGGCATAGTCATTAGGTTATTTTGTCTTGAGATTTCTTTTAGTGTGCTTGAATGGATTTTAAAATCATTTGGCAAGCCTGCAGCTTTGTTAAAATCAGCTCCTAAAAAGCCACTACTATCAACGCTATAACCAAACTCGGTAGCATTGTAAATCTTAGCTTTTGTTAAATCTCCTTGCCAAGATATATTAGAATTTAACTTAGTTAAATCGTGAGTATTATCAAATACCTTAAATCTTGAATTATTAAACCTATCTATAAAGATATTTGAAGCGTCTATTATGTCTTTATCTAGCGAATACTGTGCTTGAGTTTCTAGCTTAGGATTTACCCTTGCAAATTCACTTGCAAAAATAGATGAAAATGATACACCTGCAGCCTTTTGAGCTTTTTGAAGTTTGGCTTCATCAAAAATTGAAATACTTTCTATTCTCATTTGATTTCCTTTTAATTTAATGTATTAAAAGGAAAGCAAAAATTATTCCAAAAATTAAAAAATAAATTAAAAAATTCCAATTCTATTAATATAGTCATTTACTATTTCTTGATACTTATAAGTTGGTTCCAACAAACGACCTTGTAAAGTGTCCATATTAATAGCCAATAAATATACCCCATTATATCTATTCGTAAATCTATCTTGTAATACTAATATTTCATTTTCTGGTAAATTAAAATATGAAGATGGTTTATCATAATCTGCATATATTCCACCATTTATATTAACTAATTCAGCAACAATATATGAACGCGTAACAGGGATACCTGAATTTAACGGGTAAGCTTCTCTAAAATAATAATATCCGCCAACAATCTTATTCATGTCCTCAGTATTTAATACTTTTACACCAAGTGATTTATCGCTTACTGCACCATTTGTAATACTAGATAAAAAATCATCTGCATTTAAATTAAAATTAACTAAAACTGCTAATACTAATACTTGTAATGCTTTTTTAAACATTAAATCTCCTTTTTACAAATAAAATAAGATATTATAATAAATAAAAAAATATTAAATAAAACTTAATATTAAAAATATTATAAATACTTAATTTGTTAATAATTTAATTTAACATATCAATATTAATTACATTTTTTAGGAAAACAAATGAAGAAATTATTAATATTTTTATGTTTATTAAGCTTAAATGCTGATGAAAAATTAATCAAAATCGGAGTAACTCCATATCCAACTGCTATGATTTTAGAAAATGTAAAAGACTTGGTTGAAAATCAAGGATACAAACTAGAAATCATAGAATTTGATAATTACATAGTCCCAAATTATGCTCTAAATGATAAAGAATTAGATGCGAATTTTACTCAAATTAGACAATTTTTAGAAAGCTTTAACGAAGAAAGAGGGACAAATCTAGTTAGTGCAGGAAAAATATTTCTAGGTCCAATGGCAGCGTATTCAAATACTATTAAAGATATTAAAGATTTACCTAAAAATGCCTTAGTTTATATACCAAGCGACCCTATCAATGGTGCTAGAGCTTTAGATTTACTAGCCTTAAATAATATAATAAGCTTTAATGAAGATACAAAATCTAGCACAAAATCAGTATTAGATATTAAAGATAATCCATTAAAACTTACAATAAAAGAAATAGAAGCTCCACAACTAACAAGAACACTTAATGAATGTGATTTGGCGATAATTAATACAAATTACGCCCTACTAGCAGGACTAAATCCTATTAAGGATTCTATATTGCACGAAAGTAGCGATAGTGATTATGCTAGCGTTTTAGCTGTTAGAGCCAATGATTTGAATAGCCCTAAAACTAAAGCTTTGCTTAAGGCTATGAGAAGTGAAAAAATGAGAGAGTTTTTAAATACTAAGTTTAAAGATATATTAATTCCAAGTTTTTAAGGAGAATTTATGCTAAAAGCAAACAATCTTTCTAAAATATCATTTAAAAATCTTTATATTGAGCAAAAGAATTTGAGTGATTTTAAGAGTAAGGACGCAAGTGAGTGGGATAAAAAAGCTCAAAGTTTTAATGATTACGCAAAACACGAAGCTTATGTGAGAGAATTTTTAAAGCAAGTTGATTTTAGTGGGTGTGATAGTTTGCTTGATTTTGCTTGTGGGAGTGCTTTTTTAGCTAAGCACTCTTTAATAAATAATATTACTTTATGTGATTTTTCTCCTAAAATGCTTGAGTTTGCTAAGATAAATTGCCCTAATGCAAGGATAATTCAAGGCTCTTATGATGATTTAGATGGTAGTTGGGATTTGGTGTTTGCTAGTAGGTGTTTAGATGTTAATGACCTAGCAAAAGCATTGCAAATTCTTTTAAACTGCACTAAAAAAAGGCTATATTTTACATATAAAATTGACAATTCTTACATACACGAAAAAATCATAAATGCCCTTGATTTAGACATAATTGCAACGCCTAATTATATTTACGCTGCAAATATTTTAAATGAGCTTGGGTATTTTTTCACTTTAAATAAAATCACTATAAAAAATCAAAATTATTATAAAACTTATGAAGATTTACAAAAAAGCGTTGAGTTTTCTTACAAAAAACTAAATGATATTCAAATTGAAAAACTAAAAAATCTATATGAAAACGATAAAGATTTAATAAAACAAGAATTAAGCTGGGCTTTATTTTGCGTAGAAAAATAAGCCCCATATTAAAGGGCTTAAGATTATTTAAACTCTATTGTAAAGGTATTTTTAGTATTTGAAAGATATTCAAACCCTGCTTTAGGAACAAATTTTATAGTATCTTTTGTGTATGAAGAATTTGAAATATTATGAAAACTATTATTAATAAATTGAGTGCTGTTATAGGTTGGTATAAAGTCAATTTTAGACAATAAATCATCTAAAATAATATTATCTTTAATAAAACTTAATTTCCCATCTACCTCATCATAATACCCAAAATCATAATCTTTTTTAAATTCTAAAGCTTGATTAGTAGTATTAATATCTTTAAACATTAAGCCTGTATAAGCTATATCATAAACATTATTATAAGTTATATTAAACTCATCTTTACCATCTACATAGACACTGATTGTAACCTTTTGTAAAGGTCTTGGCTTATCCTTTTTGAAAGTAAATTGCGTAGTATTTTTATAGCTTGCCTCATCTTGCGAGTATTCGTTTAGATTAGATAATCTTGTATTTTCTCCTAAATTATTAAAAGCCAATTTAAATGCTTGATTTAAATCGTTTTTGCTAATATGTAAGGTTTTTAAATTGCCTTCATTTACTACTAAACCATTTAAATTGCCTACATCTATCATTAAATTTATATCATTTTTAAACTTTGTTGGAACAAATTTGTTATTAGAATTTGAACTTAACAAATAAAGATTATAAACCAAGCCCGCATTATCTCCTAGCATAAGTTTATCATAAGCTATATTTTTAATACCTATTGAATTGTCTTGATTAAGTTTGCATTTTTGCATATCTTTTTTGCAAGTTATATATTCGTTTTTAATAGCCTTTGTTTGTGATAAAAACTCAATATTTAAGGCTTTTTTAATAGGTATAAAACAAGAAATTTTTCCATTTTTTAAAGTATTTGCACTATCTAAATCAAATTCATCTTGAATACAAATATCTAATTCTTGGTCGTGTTTTGTAAAATTAGTTTCTGCTAATTCTATTAAACCATCAGTAGCTAAAGGAAAATTAATATTTAAATCAAACTTACCATTATTTATAAAAGCTACTCCATATTTTTCTTTATTTCTTACACGATTGTCGTTAGCAAAAATTGTAATTTTATTATTTTCATTATTTAATAAGGCAAATTTTTTAGTAGTATTATCATAACTAATCACTAAATTAGCTATTCCAATTGCTAGATTTGAATAATTTTTCAATTCTCTTGATACAAAACTATTTAAAGTATTTTGAAATGCTTCTTGATTTAACGATGAAATGCCTAAACTAAATTCTTTAGGTCTAATAGCAAAATCATTGCTAGCAAAAGTATAGTTATAATTATCATTTATCATTTGTTCGCATACTAATTCATTGTTTTGATTAGTCTTTTCAAAATACTGATTATATTTAATATTTGTTTGTTTGATTGCTTGATTTGTCTTTATCCTAAGGATTAATTCATCATTTAATAAATACTTACCAGCACACGCACCTTCAGTGATTTTATCTATTTTAGAATTTGCATTATAGATATTAAGAATTTCAAAATTAGA
This sequence comes from Campylobacter sp. 2018MI10, assembly GCF_018501175.1. NCBI lineage: Bacteria > Pseudomonadati > Campylobacterota > Epsilonproteobacteria > Campylobacterales > Campylobacteraceae > Campylobacter > Campylobacter sp. 2018MI10. The sequence continues at coordinate 6,839 of NZ_JAHCZD010000024.1, forward strand.
ATTAGGCAAAAAGTCAATATAAACTCTACTAATATTTGAATATTTATTGCTAAGCCCTATGAAATATTCTTCATTTTCTAGCATAGTATTTACTAATTTTGCCTTTTTTGCATTAGAGTTTTTAGCATTATTTATAATTACTTTTTCATTATTATTGGTATATAAAGTATATATATTTTGATAATCATTTACTAAAGGAATACCAACAGAACCTTTGATTATACTTTTACCACTTTCTTGAAATATAGGTCTTTCAAAACCCCTAATTCTTTCTGTGATTTCAATATTTTTTTGATTAATTAAACAATTGCCTAAATTAAAAACCAATTCTTTAGTATTTTCTACTAGATTTAATTGGCATTTTGATTGTTTGCTACCACTCATATAATATTTAGCATCAGCTTCTCTTTTTAATAAAGCTTTATTTCTATCCTTTAAATAGATTTTTTCATTTTTAATTTCTAAATTACTAGCGTCTGGATAAAAACTTAATTTTATTTCGCCTTTAGCTATCGCATTTAAAGCTCTTAAATTAATACTAAATTTAACTTCTTCTCCTGCGAATGTTGATTCATATATACCCTTTCTAACAAGAGAGCTTTTATGAATACTATAATTTGTAATCAAATCACTTGAATAATACTTACTATTTTGATGAGAATATTTAAAATTACTAGACCTAATTACATTCTTACCTAAATTACTTGTATCATAAGCAAAAATATCAAAAATATAGCACTTACCTTCGTTTTGTCTAGGTAAAGGATATGATGAGTATTCATTATATGCAGCTCTTAAATTCTTTAAAAATGCCTTTTCCTTAAAAATATCACTATAAAAAATATGAGAATTTTTAGCTTGCATATTTCTTATTTGCTTAAATCTGTCTTCCCAATCACTAGTCATATTAACACTTGGATTTGCTATTATGTAGTTATAAAAGTCGTTAATTAATTTATTATCTTCATTGTTTGTAGTTTTTATAGGACTTTGGTCAATTAGATAATAAACAGCATCATTTAAAGTCTTTTTATATTCTATTTTAATTCTACCGGTAGTATCCACTGAATACAATTTATAAAGCTCTTCTATATATGTTTTAATATTATTTTTATTTTCTACTATAAATGAAAAACTATCTTGATTAGAATTAATTAAGCTCTTATAAGAATTATCATCAGCACTTGATGAATAAAATTCTAATGTATTTGGATTTGCTTTAGCATTGATTATATCTAAATACCCCCCCCCCGTTGAGCTTTTTATCGTTATTTAGACAATATACAATTTTATCATTTTTATTTTCTGTTTTTATTCCTAAGCTAGAACATAATTTTAAATAATCTCCTAAAAATCCATTATAACCATTAACATTACCTAAAGATGGATTTAATAAACAATCATTTATTTGTTTAGAATAATTTTTATCTTGATAAGCATATACAATACCGAACTTTAATTCATCTGCAAAAATTAGCAAATTAAATAAAAGTAATACAATAATTTTCAAATAAAGCTCCCAAGATATATAAAATTTTTCTTAGTTTAGCATAAATTTTTTGTAAATTATAAGAAAAATTTGAAGATTTTTAGAATTTAAAATATGAAAATTCTTCTAGTTAAATTAGTGGTAAATAAATTTAGGAGTAAAATAATCTTTTATCAAAAAGGATAGATTATGAATAAAAATACCTTGATTTTAAGTTTTATTATTGCTTCAAGATTTTTTGGGCTTTTTATTGTTTTACCTGTGATTAGCTTGTATTCGCATAAGTTAAACGGAGCTAATGATGTATTGGCTGGACTTATTGTTGGAATTTACGCAATTTTTCAAATGATTTTTAGTGTGCCTTTTGGAGCATTAAGTGATAAAATCGGTCGTAAAAAGACTATGCTTATGGGACTAATAATCTTTATAATAGGTTGTTTAATTTGTGCAAGTGCAAGTGATATTTATACAATGCTTGTTGGTAGGGTTTTACAAGGTATGGGAGCAATTGGCGGGGTTGCTACTGCTATGATTGCTGATTTAACTAGCGAAAAAGATAGAGCAAAAGCAATGGCATTAATGGGTGGAGCTATTGGACTTAGCTTTGTTGTAGCTATTATTTTGGGTTCTGTTATTGCTAGTTTTTTAGGGCTTGGGGCTTTATTTTATATAAGTGCGATTTTAAGCGTTTTGTGTATTGTATTATTAGCCTTTTTACCTAAAGAAAAAGAAATTATAAAACAAGAAAAAATCCCTTTTAAAGAAGCATTCATAAGTGCAAATCTAAACAAACTTTATCTAACTTGCTTTTTACAAAAAATGCTAAGCTCAAGCACCTTTATGCTAATTCCTTTAGCTTATGTAAATATTTTTCATAAAAATAGTGATAATTTATGGATTATTTATAGCGTGGCTATGTTTTTTGGCTTTTTGGCTATGGGAGTTGGTGGAGTTATTGGCGAGTCAAAAGGCAAAAGTAAGACTATATTATTAAGCGGAGTTGCATTATTTTTCCTATCATATTTAATATTTTTAAGCTCTAGTTATTATTTATTTTTCTTAGCTGTTGTTTTATATTTTATTGCATTTTGTCTGCACGAGCCTATTATGCAAAGCTCAATTTCTAAGATTTGCAAAGCTAGACAAAAAGGTTTAGTATTAGGATTTTCAAATTCTTGCGGATATTTTGGCTCGTTTTTAGGAGCGTTTTTATGCGGGATTTTTATGCACGCTGATTTGGAAAATGAGTTTTTAATGCTGATTGCTTTTGTTTGTGCTATTTGGTTTTTTATCCTAAAAACTATGGATAATCCTAATGATTTTAAGACTTATAAATCTAATAAAGCTCCTTTAAAAGAAAGCGAATTTGTTATAGATATTAATAAAAAAGATGATATTTATTTAATCAAATATAATTCTAAGAAACTAAGCGAAGAAGAATTACAAAAATTATTTTAATAGATTAAAAAAGGTATAAATTATTAATTTATTACCTTTTTTTATATTTTCAAATTCTAATGATTTAACTCATAAACAATCTAAAATCAAGTTTTTCGTGAGCTAACATTCCTAAATCTAATTCATGATGAGTAGAAAACAAATGATATTTATTTAAATCATTTTCATCTAATAATTGCAAACTAAAAAATCCTTTTTCTATAAAACTTTTAGCAATTTGCATTGATTTATCAGCAGAGCGTTTAGCTAAATCTAAATTAATATGTAATAACTCGCTTGATTTTTTATAAGATAATGGTATAGCACGAGTTGCATTTTGAGTTAGTGTTTTTATACTTGAATATGCGTATTCAACAGCCATATTTTGCCCCAAAACACTAAAAGCAATAGCAGGATTGCAAAATTCATCGTTCTCACAAGCCTTATAATACCAACTTGCATATTCATCGTGCATAAATTCTGTATTTTTTAAAGTAGCTCTTGCCATACTAATACCTGCAGCCTTGCATTCAGCACTAGCCATTGATGAATTAGCTACTTTTGCTAATTTTAATAAACTTAATTTTTTACCCTTTAAACCACAAGCAATAGCATAAATAGCACCATCGCTAGTAGCAAATACATCTAGCATATAACTTTCTAACCATTTTTGAAAGCTTGAAGCGTCTTTTACAACGCCCCAAGAAATATAGCTTTCTAAACCAAAACTATGCGAATAAGCACCATTTGCAAAGGCACTATCAAATAAAAACTGCCCTAACATTAGTGATGATGACTCGCGTGTTTTAAAGCATGACGCAAAACTTTTTGCGTTTTTTCATAGCTTACTTGATTTTCTTCTAGCCACTCAATTATTAAATAATCATCTTCAACTATCATAAAACCATCTTCAAAAACAGCAGGCATATGTCTATTGCCTATTGAATGAGCTACAAAACCCATTTGCATCATATCTTTTGGCTTAATCAAAATTACACTCTGTGGCAAACATTCTATTACAAAAACTCTCTTATCATCTTCGCCTAAAACATCGCCATTATGAAAATGACCATTATCTAGGCTTATGCCAATTTCTACTCCACTATCACTTGTTAAGCGAAGTATGTGTTTTAATCTATCATCAGGCGAAACTTTTACATTATCTATCATTTTGCCTTTAGTATCATAATCTTTTATATTGCCTAGTATGGTTTTTACTATCATTTTTTCTCCTAAAATAAATAATATCTTTGAGTTAGCGGTAATTCTGTAGCTGGTTCGCTATATGCAACTTCTCCATCAACCGTTACTACATAAGTTTGTGGGTCAACTTCAATTTTTGGAGTTGCGTTGTTTAATTTCATATCAGATTTTTTAGCACTAGCTGCACCTTGTATTGGTAATACTTGTTTTTTAATTCCGTATTCTTTAGCAACATTTGCATCTACTGCCATTTTGCACATAAAACTATAGCAAGTTTCGTGTAATGCGACACCTAAAGCACCAAACATTTTTCTATGCATTACTGGTTGTGGAGTTGGAATTGATGCGTTGCTATCTCCCATTACTGAATGTAAGCAAAATCCACCTTTAATTATTAATTTAGGTTTAGTTCCAAATGATTTTGGATCCCATAATACTAAATCAGCGATTTTACCAACTTCAACACTACCTACATAAGTAGAAATTCCTGCTGCTATTGCTGGATTTATTGTGTATTTTGCAATATATCTTTTAATACGCTCATTATCAGAATATTCACTATCATTACCTAATGCTCCACGCTGGATTTTCATCTTATGAGCTGTTTGCCAAGTTCTACTTACAACTTCACCAATTCTTCCCATAGCTTGAGAATCACTACTCATAATTGAGATTACACCCATATCGTGTAATACATCTTCAGCACCGATTGTTTCTTTTCTAATTCTACTATCAGCAAAAGCAACATCTTCTTTAACATTTTTGCTTAAGTGATGGCAAACCATTAACATATCTAAATGCTCTTCAATAGTATTAACCGTAAATGGCATTGTTGGGTTTGTTGAAGCTGGTAAAATATTTGGCTCGCCTGCTAATTTAATAATATCAGGAGCATGACCGCCACCAGCACCTTCTGTATGGAATGTATGAATAGTTCTACCATTAATTGCTGCTTTTGTATCTTCTACGCAACCATATTCATTTAATGTATCTGTGTGAATACCTACTGATACATCAGCAATCTCTGCAGCTTTTAATGCGTTATCAATAGCACTTTTTGTAGTTCCCCAGTCTTCGTGAATTTTAAGTCCTGCTGCACCTGCACGAAGTTGTTCTAAATTCACTTCTACATTAGAACCATGACCTTTAGCATAAAGACCTATATTAATAGGTAAATCATCAGTGCCTTGAAGCATTCTTTTTATATTAAATATACCAGGGGTGCAAGTTGTAGCCTTAGAACCATCGTTTGGACCTGTTCCACCACCAAATAAAGTAGTAATACCATTGCTTAAAGCTTCATCAACTTGTTCAGGATTTATAAAATGTATATGAGTATCAATCCCACCTGCTGTAACTATAAGACCTTCTCCTGCAAGTGCTTCAGTGCCAACTCCAGTTACAAAGTCAATATCATCAGTAATATCAGGGTTTCCACCTTTACCAATTGCGTGTATTTTTCCATTTTTAATACCTATATCTGCTTTATAAATACCTGTATAATCAATTATAAGTGCATTTGTAATTACTAAATCAACTACATCTTTATCTAAAAATCTTGAGTTTTGACCCATACCATCACGAAGAGTTTTTCCACCACCGAATTTGCACTCTTCGCCATATTTTGTATAGTCTTTTTCAACTCTAGCAAAAAGATTTGTATCAGCTAATCTTATACTATCACCAGTAGTTGGTCCAAAATGAGATGCGTATTCTGCTCTAGTTATTTTAAACATTATTGCTCCTTATTTATCTAATTTACCATTGATTTTGCAATTTTGTCCCCAAACTTCACGACTACCTGCTAAATCAATTAACTTAACACTTTTTTTCATACCTGGTTCAAAACGAACTGCAGTTCCACTAATAATATCTAAACGCTTTCCACGAGCTTTTTCTCTATCAAATTCTAAAAGTTTATTTGTTTCATAAAAATGATAATGAGAACCTACTTGAACTGGTCTATCTCCTGTATTTACAACTTCAATTTCTATACTTTCACGACCTTCGTTGCAAACTATATCACCTTGTGCATAAATTATTTCACCTAATTTCATAATTCCTCCTTAGTTAATTGGATTATGGATAGTTACTAATTTGGTTCCATCTTTGAAAGTAGCTTCAATTTGAACTTCATTTACTATATCAGCAACACCTTCCATAACTTGGTCTTTGCGTAAAACATTTTTACCTTCGTTCATAAGGTCGCTTACGCTCTTACCTGCTCTTGCACCTTCCATTACATAATCACTTATAATAGCAATTGCTTCAGGGCAATTTAACTTAAGACCATTGTCTAAACGCTTTCTAGCAACTACTGCTGCATAGCTTAATAAGAGTTTTTCTTGCTCTTTTTTTGTTAATGTCATAATTTCTCCTTTACAAAATTAGTTTTATAAAATTATTATATTTTTATTGTCTTGCTAAGATTAACTTCATACCTCCTTTATGCAAAAAATTGCTTTTAATATCATTAATATATTTCATAGCTAAATCATTATCATCTGATGAAATTCTAATAATATTAGTATTATTAATAATACTTGAATGAGCTTTTAAATTCTCATTATGAATTGTTTTAAATTCCACATCGCCTTTTATAATCAATGTATAAAAATAGTTATGATTATAAAGAGAATTTAAACTACTATTAGAGTTATAATAAAATATATCATTAATGCTTAATTTATTATTGATAAATATTCTTAAAGATAATTTTGCTTTAAATTGCGAATTTGCATAACCTAAAAATCCACCATCTAAATAAAATAATCTTGAATTATCATTCATAAAAATAGTAGTTTTGCTTGAAAAATTTGAATTCTGATAAAAAATATTAGCATCATTATGAAAAACTAAAATAGAATTATTATCAAGTTCTATATTTGTTTTTAAACTAGAAGTGCCTTTATATATTTTTTGATTTGATTGAGAACTTAAAGTAGCCTTAGAATTAAATAATTTAAAGCTTTGAGCGTAATTATCTTGATTTACAAAACCACCACCTAAAGTGCTAAGATAAGCAAAAAAATCTTCATTTTCGCTATCTTCTCCAAATCTAGTTGGAACTTGAATTAACCTTTGCATACCTTGTTGGTAATGCTCTTTTAAATGGTTATTTTCAAGTGTTATTTTTAATAAGCTCACTCTAAGCCTTTAAGAAGACAATTTTTCTCAATCCAATTAATAACATCAGACAAACCTTCATCTTTTTTAAGATTTGTAAAGAAAAAGTCTTTATTTTTTCTAAAATGTAAAGTATCGCTTTTCATAATATCAAGATTTGCACCAACATAAGGAGCTAAATCGGTTTTATTAATTATAAATAAATCAGATTTAATCATTCCAGCACCTGCTTTGCGTGGGATTTTTTCACCTTGTGCCACATCGATTACATAAATACTAAAATTAACTAAATCAGGACTAAAAGTAGCAGCTAAATTATCCCCACCACTTTCTAAAAAAAGTAAATCTAAATTAAATTTCTTTTGTAATTCATTTAATGCAGCTTCATTCATTGAAGCATCTTCTCTAATCGCAGTGTGCGGACACCCACCAGTTTCTACACCTATAATTCTTTCTGGTGGTAAAACGCTGTTTTTCGCTAAAAATAAGGCATCTTCTTTTGTATAAATATCATTTGTTACAACGCCTATTTCATAATCTTTACTCATAACTCTTACTAACCTTTCTATTAAAAGAGTTTTACCAGCTCCAACAGGACCACCTACACCTATAATGACAGGTTTTTTCATAACAATCCTTTAAAAAAAATTAATTGTGGCTTTTAGTTTAGTTTTATCAAGCTTAAAAATTGCTGAATTATTTAAAATTTAAAAAGTTTATATAATTTTATTATTAATTATTTATTTATAATAATTATATATTATTTAATTTTTATAAATAATTTTCATATTTTGTATAAATTTTGCATAAATTTAAATAAAAAAAAAAAAAAAACAATAAATTATTTATAAAGATTAAGATTATTTTAATTTTAATCAATCTACAATAGGAAAATGTATTTTTGTTTTACAAAAAGATAAAAATCATTTAAAAATAATTTTAAGGAGTAAATCATGAATAATGATTTAAGAGGAAATGCCACAGGTATGACCTATGTCATATTCTTAATCGGTATTTTATTTCTTTCTTTTACTGCACCTTGGCAAAAATTATCTAACTTTGACCCAGCTACAGGTGCTTTTATGCGTTGCTTGATAGGAACTATCTGCCTTATTCCTTTTGCAATTATGGAAGCTAAAAAAATCGGTAAGCTTACCAAAAAAGGCGTATGGCTATCTATTTTAGCTGGACTTGTATTAGGGATTGACTTTACTGCGTGGAATTATTCAATATTCTTTGTAGGTTCAGGAATTGCTTCAATTCTTTTAAATATTCAGGTAATTATGTTGCCAGCTTTAGCATTTATTACAGATAGAGAAAGAATTCCATTTAGCTATTATTTCATAGCACCTATAATGCTTGCTGGTGTTATCTTAGCTGGTGGTGCTTTAGAAAATGGTATAGTTGATCCAAATGGCCCTCAAGAAGTATTTGGTACTGGTATTATGGCAGTTGGAACAATTTGCGGTCTTACTTCAGGATTTTGCTATGGAATTTACTTATTCGCTAGCAGAAGAGCAGGAAGAATTGGAAACGGACAAGTTGTTCAACCTATCTTAATCTCAAGTGCTGCTCAACTTGTAGCTCCTGTTGTATGGGCGTTCTTAATCACAGGAAATGGTTTCATATTTGACCAAGGTGTTATGGTTGATACTGCTGCTGGTATTAAAGCAATGCACTTACCACAAGCTGCTATAGAAAGCGTTACAAGTCCATTTGGTAATGTGGCTTTAGGTGATCCTATCACTGGAATGAACTGGTTATGGATGATAGTTTTAGGAACTGCAGGTCAAGCTGCTGCTTGGACATTTGCTCAACATGGTTCAGTTAAACTAAACCCTACTTTAGGTGCTGGGTTATTAATCTTAAGTCCAATAGCTACTGTTGCTTTAATCGGACCTCTTATGTTTGGCGAAAGCTCATCATTATTACAAAAAGTTGGTGTTGTGATTGCACTTCTTGCTGTTGCTTACCAAAACGGCTTAATTACTGCTTTAATGAATAAAATTAGAGGCAAGTAAATATTTAATCTTCCTAAATTATTAGGAAGATTACTTACAATCTTTACTTATACTATTATCGTAACTACAAGCTATATTTATATAAGCTTTTTTATTTTCCCCGCTAAGCTCTTTTGCCTCATCTAAAAATAATTTTGCACTAAAATATTTTATAGCGTTATTATTTATTATTGTATTAATCTTGCAACCATCATTTAATAATTCACATTTTGTATAAGCATAATTCCCTAAAGCACAAACCATAGGCTCATCATCATTACAAGCTCTTGCATAATATTCATAAGCTTTTTTGAAATTCTTTTGCTCTAATGCTTTTTTAGCAATTTTAGTATCATTTGAATTTGAATTAGAACTAGCTGCATTTAAGGCTGATTTACCAACACTATAAATAACTTTAATAGGAATTGTAATTGCAAAAACAACAACAGAAGTTGCGACAGAAGCCACACCACTTATTAAAGAACTACATCCTAAAAATATAAATAATATAAAACTAAAAATTATTTTCATATTAATCCTTTAATAAAAAACGCTAATATTAGCAAATGAAAGTTTTAAAATCACCTTGTTTTGATAGTTTTGAAGTAAAGGGTTCTAAATTCTTATGCTATTTTGAACCACTTAATATTAACGAAAATGTTCGCACTAGACAAGAAGAATTAAGAGCCGAGCATTTTAAATGCGTTCATGTAGTCTATGCTAGTAGAGTATTAAATGAATTTGGGCAAATTGTAGAAAATCAAAGTGATGATGGAGAGCCTAAAGGAAGTAGTGGAGCACCTGCTCTTAATGTATTAAGGGGAGCTAATATTATAAATGCAGCTTGTTATATAGTAAGATATTTTGGTGGAACATTATTAGGAGTTGGCGGGCTTGTAAGAGCATATTCAAACGCAGTTAATTTAGGAATTTCAAAAGCTAATGAGCTAAATCTACTTTCTAATTATATAAAAAAAGAATCATATTATATAGAACTTGAATATAGCCAAATAAATAAATTAAGTTATATTTTAGATAAACTAAATATCATTTATTCTAAAGATTTTGGAGCAAATGTTGTATTTTATTTAGAACTTAGCACAGATGAATTAGAAGAATTAGAAAAAGAATTGATAGATTTAAGATTAATTTTAAATAAATTATAAGGATATAAAATGAAAAAATATATGATGATTGTTAGCCTATTATTTTTAAGTGCTTGTAAAAACGAAGATATACAAAAAAGTGTCAAAAATTGCTTAAACGAACTTTCAAATCAACCAAGTGAAGCTGTTTTTGATAAATGTTTTTATTATGAAAATGAATTTCAAAGACAATTAAGTATTAATTTTGAAAATGTATTACCTAAATTATTTAATAATTATGGTGGAATTGCAGAAATTAAAGTAGATATATTAAATAGTTCTAATAATAGTGCTGAAGTGCAAATTATTACTAAATTTAATAATGGTTTTGTTAAAAATGAAAAGAGAAAAATGGTAAAAATTGATAATTTATGGAAAATGTCAGCAGATATTATAAAATAAAAGGCTTGATAATCAAGCCTTTAAATTATTTTACACAACAACTTGTTGCACCTGTATTTTTTAGCATCCAAATTGATTTTTCATAACTAGCAATTTGCTCTTGAGCATAAGCTGCAGTAGTTGTATCTCCTGCTTCTTCAGCAAATTTATTTAACTTTTTAAACTCAGCTAATAAGTATTCATAATCAGCTAATATAAGTCCAACTAATTCAGTAGCTTCAAAGCAAGTTTTATCAGTTCTTGGAGCTTTTGAAGTTTCCATTAATTCTTTTGGGCAAACTATAGCTTTATGTCCTAATTGTAATAATCTTTCAGCACAATCATCAAACATTTCAGCCATTTTTTCATATGCTTCTTCAGTATATGAATGAAGTGCAAAGAATTGTAATCCTTTTACATTCCAATGGTAGTTATGAAACTTTAAAAATAATGCGTGTGCATCAGCTTGTAATTGTAATAATTGTTTTTCTAATGACATTCTGTCTCCTTTAATTGAATTTGTATTGCATTATAACAAAAATAGATTAATTAATTTTTATTACTTAATAATTTTTATTATTTAAATTAAAAATATTTTTCATTTTCACTAGTATTATTTAACTATAAATTGATATTCTTAACAAATTTATAAAAAAAGGAGAAATATGAAAAAATCATTATTAGCACTTAGTGCAGTAGCTATTATGTTTATAGGTTGTGGAAACAAAATCAGTGATGAGCAAGTTAAAAATTTTGAAACTTCATTAAATAATTCTATTAAAAACGAAATTGAAAAATTAAAAGTTCTAACTGCTATGTTTGAAATTCCATCTAATGTAAATATTAGTGATTACAAATGTGAAAATAAAGGTGATTATGCAGAATGTAAGAGCAAAGGTATTGATGTTATTATAAATAATCAAAAAGTTTTAAGTGTTGAAGAAATAAAAATTGAAACAAATGGATTTTATACTGGAGATAAAAAAGGAAGTGTTAGCATAAAAGAATTAGCAACTAATACTCCTAAAGAAAGTTTTTATAAAAGCGAAATAAAATCAATTAAACTAGGTGAAATAGCTGTAGGATTTGCTAGTATGTTGGCTATTTCTGATAATAAATTAGGAATACTTCCAGAACTAGCAAAAGATGAATATTCTATCAACACAATTACTAAAACAAAAGATGTGGCAAATAATGGAAATGTTAAGGTTGAATTTAAATTAATCGGCAAGCATAATAAAAATGAATTAGCTTTTGCAATAGATTTAGATGTATTAGATAAATTCTTTGAAATATGTGATAAATTAAATATTACTTATAATATTGATAATTATAAGATTGATAATGTAGATACACTTGATAAATACGATATGGATAATAAAGAATTTGCAGAATCTTTATTAATTAATTCAATTGAAAGCAAAATAAATATTAACAATAACTTAAAAGCTATCAAAGAATATGTAATGCAAAATATTGATAAAGTCCCTGAACAATTTAGACCAATTGTTGATAGTTTTTTTGCTAATACACCACACAAATTTGAGCAAAGTTTAAAAGTTAAAAACAAATATAATATGTTAAAAGCTATAGAAGAAAGTGAAAATCAATTACCTAAAGACTTTAATGATAATGTAGAAATAAAAATAAATGGTATGAATTTTACTCAAATAAAATAAAAAAATCCTATTTCAAATTCTAGAATTTGAAATAGGAATAAAACTTATTTTTTCTTACTTTCGTTAAATTTTAATAATTCTTTTTTAACTACTGGAGCTAATAAAAATAACGCTAAAACATTAGGTAATACCATTAAAGTATTACATAAATCAGAAATACTCCAAACCAAATCAAGCTTTAGCATAGCACCTATAAAAATACATAAAACAAACACTATTTTAAATATAGGTAAAGCTTTATTTGAGAATAAATATTGCACATTAATTTGAGCGAAATAATACCAGCCAATAATGGTTGTAAATGCAAAAAACACAAGACAAATTGCAAGTAATTTCACACCAATACTACCAAAAGCAATGCTAAATGCCGAAGTAGTTAGCTCAATACCGCTAAGACTTAAATCAGCTCCGCTAAGTAAGATTATAAGAGCAGTTGCTGTGCAAATAAATGCTGTATCAATAAATACTGCAAGCATTGCCACAAAACCTTGAGAAACAGAGTTTTTAGTAGTTGCACTTGCGTGTGCGTGTGGTGTGCTTCCCATACCTGCTTCGTTTGCAAAAAGTCCCCTTGCAACCCCATATCTAATAGCTTCTTTAATACCAATTCCAACAGCTCCACCAGCTACTGCTTCAAGTCCAAAAGCTTGTTTAAAAATCATAGAAAATACATTGCCTATATTTTCGTGAAATGCTATTAAAATATAAACTGCAACCAAAACATAAAATATAGCCATAAAAGGCACTACAAGTTCAGCAAATCTAGCAATCCTTTTAACCCCACCAATCACCACAAATCCTGCGATAATTGCAGTAATTGCTCCTGTGATTTTCAAATCCACTCCAAAAGCTTGATGAATTGCACCTGAAATAGAATTGCTTTGTGTCATTTGACCCGCACAACCAAGTGCAACAATAATTGCAATAGCGAAAAATCCAGCGAGTAAATTGCAAGTATTAACACCTAATTTTTTCTTAAGACCAAGTTTTATATAAAACGCAGGACCTCCGATATAATGTCCGTGCTGCCATACTTTGTAGCGTTGTGCTAAAACACCTTCAGCTAAAATTGTAGCCATACCCAAAAATGCACTAGCCCACATCCAAAATATAGCTCCTGCTCCACCTAAATTAATAGCAGTTGCAACGCCTATGATATTACCTGTTCCAACTTGTGCTGAAATTGAAATCATCATAGCTTGTAGGGCTGTTATTCCGGAATTTTTTTTCTTACCTTTTTTGAATAAATCTCCAAAACTTGCACTCAAGCCTTCTTTAAAATAACGAAACTGCGGAAAACCTAGATAAATAGTGAAAATAAGACCTATTCCAACTAAGGCAAATACAAGAACATAAGCAACTAAAACTCCATTAATTTGCTCAATAAATTGATGAAAATCCATATGAAAACCTTGTTATAAATTAAAAAGTTTTAAGTCTAACAAAAAAAGTAAAAATTTTGCTTAAATTAATATTCTTTTGCAATCTAATTTAATAAATTTAAGCAATAAATACTACTAATTATAAAATATTAATAAAATAGCGTTATTAAAATAAATAAAATAATTAAATTGTGTTTTCATTAATTTAAAAATTAAATTGTAAAAACATTATTTAAAAAATTCTTTAAATACGCCAATATCTTGGCAAAATAAAAATTAATTCAAATTCCTTAAAAATATAAATAGTAAAATATAGCTTTTATATAGGCTATAAAATCAATTTTATCAACACAACTTATTTGTAGTATAAATAAAATATTTTAAATTAAATAATTTTTTAATTAATAAGCAATAAAAATGAGTAGCTAAGCTAGAACATTATTAAAAACTCTAAAATACTTATAATATATGCAAATTAGATTTTAAATTGCAAACCTAATTCTACTACAACCTTTCAAATTATAAAAAATAAATTCAAATACAAATTAAGTAAAGATTAAGAATGGTGGGGGGGGTATTATACTGATTTTACAAAAAGCATTAAGCAAAACATTAGGCTTTAAACCAAATCAAAAGGAGATTAAATGAAAAAATTATTAAGTTTTGCAATATTTACATCTATGTTAGTTGCTTGTGGGAGTGATACTCCTAAAGCTGATGATACTCCAGATATTATAGTTAAAAAATGTTTGAAGTTAATGATTGAAGGAGATAAGCAAGCTGTTAAATGTTTTAATTTTAAATCAGAAGATGAAAAAATTTTATTAGAAAAAATGTCTTATAAAGCAAAGGGCATTAAAAAAAATGGGTAGTGTTAAATCAATAGAAACAAGCTTAGACTATGAGTTAGGAGGCTCAGCTGGAGTTAGATATAAAGTAACATTTAATAATGGTGAAAGTTTTTCTAAAGAAATGAACCTTATAAAGATAAACAATACTTGGTATATGGAACGCTAATTTTAGTTATTACAATTTAAGATTTATTGGAATTTATTTTAAGGATAAATTCCAAGCTTCATTAATAAAATGCAATAACTTAAACTCTTAAAAATTAAAATTTTACCTTAAAACATATTAAGGAATTTCAAACATTTTAGTGTCTAATTTATTTTAACAATAAAATTAAGCTAAACTTAGCTTTTAAATACTTTTAATGCTCTAGAATTTCAATCAGGAATTTGATTTTTAAAGAGTAAAAATCTAAATCATAATTTTTATAATAATTCTTAAAATAAGATTTTATTATCACTAAAGTCATATTCAATCTCGCTAACCTCGTTTAAATCTTTATCTAGCAGCTTTTTTGCTTCATCACTTGTGAAAAATTCTTTACAATTTTTATCATTTGCATTTAT
Organism: Campylobacter sp. 2018MI10; assembly: GCF_018501175.1. NCBI lineage: Bacteria > Pseudomonadati > Campylobacterota > Epsilonproteobacteria > Campylobacterales > Campylobacteraceae > Campylobacter > Campylobacter sp. 2018MI10. Next base: position 22,096 of record NZ_JAHCZD010000024.1, read on the forward strand.
ATTTTTAATACGCAAAATACTATTTTTAGCACTTACTTTTATACAAGCAATACCATTTATTAAAAACTCTCCATCAGGATTTATAGGTGCATAAGTCATATCGCTAATCTTAGCAAATCTACCTTGTGCTACATAAAAAGCAGAAATATCAGAAATTATTATTGATAAATTAGCTGCGTTTTGTTTATGAAAATTAGACTCACTTTTAGGCTCTTCGGATAAAATATTATAAGCTTGTGCATAAAAAAATGCTGCTGTTTTTTTATCCATACTCACACCATCACCTTTAGCATACATTAAAGCTAAAGTCCCGCAAGCTTCAAAATCTCCATCATAACAGCTATCTTTTAAGCTTTTTATATCAGCATTTAAAATCGTAAAACATAAAAATATAAAAAATAATTTTTTCATAAACTTTCCTATTTGTTTTTGTAAATTATAAATTAATAATACACTAAAAATAAAATTTCACCTTTAAACTAGCTTGTATTGTTTTTAAAATAGAAATATTTATAAAATAATATATTTTATAAAAATTTATAGCTTCATTATCTTTAGCTTCATCTTTACTTAAAACCTGTGTTTTACACCTACAACCCCAGCTATTCGGTGGATAATTGTTACGCCAACAATAATGCTCCTTAGGTAAAATAAGTCCGTGAAAGGCTTTATGACTATCTCTAGTTCTATTATCCATAATTGCTACATATCTTAAGTAAGGCTTATCGCTAATTAGTTGTTTTTTTTTAAATCTTGCTAAATTATAAACTTGTCTTAGGTTTTGATTAAAGACAACTCTTAAATGATTTTTATGTAAGCCACTAGCGTTTTTAAGCTCTTTTACGCAATCTTAAAAGCTCATGCCATTTAAATAAGCCTTTTTTAAGTATGCTATGTATTCTTTTAAGTGTTTCAATTTCATTTATCCCATTAATTAAGAATGTTCTATTATAAGCACTAAAGCGAAGTTTATCTAAATCATAATCTTTAGGTAATTTATCATTAAAGTATTTAATTGCGTCTAAAGGACTTAGTTTAAAAATATTGCTTAAATCATTCATCGCTTAAGCCTTTTAAACTAATATTCGTTAAAACTTAAGCCATTATGTTTTCTAGCTTGTCTTGTTTTATGCCTTGACTAAGTAGCTTATTCATAGCGTCTTCATAAGAATTTGAGTTTTCAAGGACTTTTAAAATTGTTCTTATAAATCTTTATCAAACCCACTACCCAACATCATTAAATCTATATTATCCACAGCTTATTTATTTCATTAAAAAAGCTTTTAAAAACATTATTTATCCTGTAAAGGTATAAAATTAGTTTATATAGTTTTATTATTTAAATATTTTAAACATATATAAAACTTAATCGACCCCCCCCCAACACTAAAAACTCATATCCTAATTATGTTTTATATGTGTAATAAATACTTTTATATAATCAATAAATCTAATTAATTTAATTACTTAATAAACAGCTTAGTATTAACTTACTCTAAA